>CAZBNY010000094.1:0-7409 GCA_964493235.1 uncultured Lachnospiraceae bacterium | reverse complement strand
CCTCGGAATGTGTAAAAGAAAGCACTCTGCGACTTGCACAGCCGCAAACTAACCCACCACACCTTGGAGAGTGTAAAAGACCCCCCTGCGCCCTGCAAGGCCGCATTTACATCTTCTTAAGAAGCTTATTTACATCTGTGACATTTCCTAAAATCATCAGGTGGTCGTCCGCCTGTATTATATATCCGGCGGAGGGAAGCATGGCGACCTTGCCGGAGCTGTGCTTTATTCCCATGATGCTTATGTGGTACTTGGGCCTTATGTCTGACTGGCTTATTGATCTGCCAACCCATTCGGGCAGAGGGGGAATCTCATAGACCGAATAATCGTCCGTCAGCTCAATATAGTCGAATACGTTGTCGGAGCTGAACTTTCTCGCCGCCTTTTCGGCAATATCCCTGTCGGGGTACACGACCTCGTCAGCACCGTTTCTGAGCAGGAATTTGGCTTGTATGTCGCGGTTGGCCTTACTGACAACATATTTGGCGCCAAGCTCCTTAAGCTGGCTGGTTATCTCCAGACTGCTCTGAAAGTTGGAGCCGATACATACAAAGCAAATGTCGTAGTTTCTTACTCCAAGGCTCTTTAAAACCTCGAGATTGGTACAGTCGCCTATCATAGCGCTTGTGACTATTGGGACAAGATCCTCGATGGCCTTCTCGTCCTCGTCGATTATCATTACCTCGTTGCCCAGATCCACCATGTCTTGGCAAAGATGATGCCCGAAACGTCCAATGCCTATAATTAAAACAGATTTCATATTAGCACCAGCCTTTCTATATTAACCAACAGTAATTTTTTCTTCCGGAAGGGAAACGTGAGCGGCCGGCTTTTTCTCTGTAAAGGCCAGAGCGAAGGTCATGCTGCCCACTCGTCCGCAGTACATCATAAGCGTAATTATCAGTCTTGAGGCGCCCGTCAGCTCCCTCGTTATTCCGGTGGACATTCCGACGGTGCCTATGGCCGAGTATACTTCGAAAAGCACGTCGCTTATAGGCGCTCCGCTTTGCAGATGACAGATGGCTATCGTACCGATCAGGCCGAGCATAAGGTTTATGCAGATTATCACTCCGGCCTTTTTGACCATGCTGTCGCCCACTCTGCGCCTGAATATGTTGCAGTCGCCGTCGCTTGTGAGGCTGCCCCAGACATAAAATATTATTACCGCCGCCGTAGTCGTCTTGATTCCGCCTGCCGTTGAGCCGGGACTTCCGCCTATGAACATCAGCACTATTGTAAGCAGCTTGCTGCTTGAGGAAAGAGCGGCCGTGTCAACGGTGTTAAAGCCGGCCGTCCTTGGCGTTACCGCGCTGAAAAGCGAGGACAGTATGACGCCTTTTGTACTCATTCCGGCGAAAAGTCCGTCCCTTTCAAATATATAAAACAAAAGGGCGCCGACAACGATGAGGAAGACCGTAGACGAAAGCACTATTTTCGTATGCAGCATATATTTTTTGAAATTGAGCCTGTTTTTCCAGAGATCGTCCCATACGATGAAGCCAAGTCCGCCTATGATGATCAGCGCCATTATGACGAGGTTGATTATAAGACTGTCAAACTCGCCGGTGAAGGAGCTGTACTGCCCCCTGAAACCCATCAGGTCAAAGCCGGCGTTGCAGAAGGCCGAAATCGAATGGAAAACGCTGTAGTATATACCCTTTGCAAGGCCCATCTCGGGGATAAAGTGGAAGGAAAACAGCACCGCTCCGGAAAGCTCAAAGAACAGCGTGCCGATAAATATTTTCTTGACAAGACGGACAACTCCGCCAAGCTGGAGCGTGTTGACGCTCTCCTGTATGAGAGTACGCTGTCTGAGCGCTATTTTGCGTTTAGTGATCATGGCGAAAAGCACGCCCATCGACACAAAACCCAGTCCGCCTATCTGTATAAGCGTTATTATCACTATCTGCCCGAAAAGCGACCAATGCGTATAGGTGTCATACACCACAAGTCCCGTAACGCAGGAGGCGCTGGCGGAGGTGAAAAGGGCGGATATAAGGTCTGTCGTCTGCCCGTCCTTAGACGAGACGGGCAGCATGAGCAGGACAGTGCCTATCATTATCATTATGAAGAATCCAAGAGCTATAGTCCGTGGAAGCGGGAGCGGCTTTCGTTTTTTCGGCATATCGTTACCTCCTAGCAGATTTTAATACCATTATATATATTTTGGCCCCGATTGCAACTGAGTTTTGACTGTGCGGTTATAAAAAACGACCGGATAGAAGACATATGCGGCTATTGGGAAAAATTGCTTACGTGAACTACTGGAATATACTCCTGATTTGTGATAAAATTGGTCGAAGCCGGTTATTTTACAAGTTAAACCTTAACTAAAACTTAAATAAATATTAAGATGTAGTGAGACTTGTTGATTTTTGGTCGCTTTGGAATATATAATAAACTTATGAAATTATCTAAACTTATATATTAAGGAGGAAAAAGTATGAAAAAGAGATTAGTTGCTCTTACCGTCGCAGCTATGTGCGCGGCGGGAAGCGTGAATACAGTGTTTGCGTCTACTTTCTCGGATATTAATGACGTTCCGTGGGCCGGAGCGGCTGAATATATCGACGAGGCGGCTTCTCTGGGACTTATGTCAGGCTATACGGAGAACGGCAAAAAGCTCTGCAAGGCCAAAAACGGGGTCACATACTGCGAGGCCGTTCAGTTCATTTATTCCATCATGTGCTCGTATAACAGCGCGAACAAGGTTACAAGCGCCGTAATTACAAAATGGACGCCTACTATGCAGAGCGCCAATATCCCCTCATGGGCATACGAGAGCGTGGCCTACGGACTTGAAAACGAAATACTTTCGTCAGCGGACATAAGCATTTTCATGTCATCGGCGACCCAGCAGAGGGACGCCAGACGTGAGGACGTGGGAGTTATCTTCGGAAAGGCACTTGCCAAGGTTTATTCCGTAAACCAGTCGGCTTCTCTCAACTACGCGGATAAAAGCTCGTTTACAAGCTCGTCAGTGCCCTACATTGACCTGCTTAACAGACTTAACCTTATGGTAGGCGACGACAACAACAATTTCAACCCCAAGGCCAACATAAACAGGGCGGAAATGGCTGTCCTTTCCACAAAGACCTATAAGGAGCTTACGGGCAGCGGAAATACAAATACTAATACAAACACAAATACTAACGTAAATGTACCTGCGGTCAATGAACAGCTTGTGGGAGCTGTTACCGACGTTTCCGACGACAGCATCACCGTTGAGGTAAACGGAACGGAAAAGACCGTAAAGGTAAGTCCTACAGCGTCTATCACCTATAACGGCGACAAGGGCGAGATAGAGGACATAAAGGCGACGGACAACGCGGTTATCGTTGTCAATGACGGTGTAGCTACGTTTATCAGCGCGTATCCTACATACGGCACAAGTTCGTCAAGCACTATCACAAAGGGTACTATCACAAGCCTTTCCAAGACAAGGATAACGATAGAGCAGGACGGCAAGAAGTCCACCTATAAGTTTGACGAGGACTATAACGACGTTACTCTTAAGCTGGACGGCAAGACGACAAAGGATATTGACGACCTTATCGAGCTTGTAGAGAACGGAGAAAACATTCAGGCGGAGATCAAGGCCGACAGAAATAGCTATGTGACAAGCATCACCGCCACGACCGTGGAGAAGAACACGCTCGAGGGCGAGATCACAAATATCACCTCGACCAAGATAACTATCAAGAGCGGCTCTGACACATTCGCCTACAACCTTCCCGATGATACAAATAATATAACAGTTACTCTTGACGGAAAATCATCGACCTTCGACAAGGTAAAGGCGAAATATAAGGAGGACAATGAGACTGTTAATGTTAAGCTCACTCTCAACTCCAAGAAGGAAGTAACAAAGATCACGGCCACAACAGAGGAGTCGTCATCTACTGTCAGCGGAACGCTTTCCAGCATAAGCGAGGACACGATCAAGATCAAGACCTCAAGCGGCGGTTCAAGATCATACGATATTACGTCCAACACGACCGTTAAGATCGACGGATCATCATCTACAGTCTCAAAGCTCATCACAAAGGCTAAGAGCGAGGATTATACGGTCAAGCTCACTATCTCCGGAACAAAGGCGACCAAGATCGAGGCCAGCGCCAAGGACGACGCTGACGACTATGCCGGACAGATCGTGTCAATGGACGAAGATGAAATAAAAATCAAGGTAGACGGAAAAACAAAAAGCTTTGATATAAAGAGCGGCTGCGAAGTTAAGATAGATGGAAAGACATCGTCGCTCAGTAGTGCTGTAAATAAATATGATGACGGTTCACCCAGCACTACATGGGCATACTTAACTCTCAACAGCTCAAATAAGGTAACTAAGATTTCCATTGACACAGACGTTGAGGAGGCCGACGACAAGGAAGGAACTATCGTGTCCATATCCGATGACGACAATGAGATAAAAATCAAGCTTTCGGACGGCACAACAAAGAAATACACGCTTTCAAGCAGCTGCAAGGTAACTATCGACGGCACAAGTTCGACGGTAGCGAAGCTTGAGAAAAAGGTTGACGATGACGAGGTTTACACAGTTGAGCTTACTGTAAGCAGCAGTAAGGTAACGAAGATCAAAGCCTCCACGTCGAAGGGCAGTGTAAGCGGAAAGATCGTATCAATTAATGAGGATAACATAAAACTCGGTGAGAAAAGCTCGTCAGGAGTTTATATCGGAAAGAATTATCCACTTAAAAAGAATGTTAAGGTATATCTTGACGGAGATAAGATAGATCTCGATGAATTTATTGATAAGGTAACGCTCAATTCATACACCGCAGAGCTTGAGAGAAACTCTGATGGCGAGGTAACAAAGATAACGGCGACATCAACCAAATAAGGGAAAACAGAAAAATGGGGAGCATTTTGATATGCTCCCTTATTTTTTCGCTAAAATACACACTGTACCAAAAACATATAAAGCACCGTTCCGGCGGCGATAGAAATAAGAGTGTTTCTACGCCAAAGATAGAGCAGAACGACGACAGCGGTCGCTATGATCTCCGGCAGGGCGAAGGGCCATTCGGTAACGACAGTTGACCTAAAGCAATAGACGACCAGCATACCCATTACCGCCCCGGGAAGGACTCTGCCAAGATATTTGACTGCCTTCGGCATGGAGCTTTCATCTCTGAATACGATGAATGGGAAAAAACGTATAATAACAGTCACCGCCGAAATGACGGCGATCAGAAGCAGACTGTGTGCGGTGTCCATTTATTGACCCTCCTTTTTGTCAAGTATTGGCCTAAGCAGCATTAAGACGGCGGCTATTCCTATCATAGACGGTATGAGGAAGCTGTCCGCGCCGAAAATCAGCAGGCATATAAAGGAAATAAATATGCCGGCGAGCGCGGGGATACGGCTGTCAGGCTTAAGCAGATTGTCGATTATGATGACTACAAACAGGGCAGTCATAGAGAACTCCACACCGGAGGTGTTTATTGTGACAAGCTGTCCGAAAATACCCCCGAGGGCGCTTCCCAAAACCCAGTAGATTTCGTTAAGAAGCGTTATGCAGAAATAATAGGCCGTGCCGTTTATGCCCTCCGGCGGTTCCCCTGTGCAGACAAGGCTGTAGGTCTCGTCGGACAGGCCGTAAATAAGGTATGGCTTTGCCTTGCCCGTGCCGCGGTATTTTGAGATCATGGAAAGCCCGTAGAACAGGTGCCTTGCCTGTATTATGAGGGTCATTATTCCGGCCGTCAAAAGGGAGGCGCCTGAGGAAAGCAGGTCTACTGAGACATACTGCATACTTCCTCCGTAAATAGTAAGCGACATTAAAACCGCCCATATAAAGCTGTAGCCCTTGCTTTGCAGCAGCAGTCCGAAGCCGAAGCCGAGTACGATATATCCGGCCATAACAGGCAGTGTACGGGGAAACGCCGCCCGAAGGGCTTTTATGTAATTTGATCCAACCATTGATTTTCTCCTGAGGTAATAAAATAGGGGCAGGCCGTGTCCGCCCGATAGGTATTATTCAACATTTTAACGGGTTTGTCAACAGTGAAGGCTGTAACCTTAAAAACAAGTCCTACATAAGATGATAATAAAAATAAAAGGAGCAGACCTATGGAGATGCTTACAAAAAACATTGTCATGGCAGGCTGCGGCTGTAATCCGGACGTATCGGTCGAGGTCCGGCCGTCGGTGAGCGAGGCCCTTAACAGCGAAATGCTAAACGCCGTCGGACTTGCAAGAGCCTACGTGCCGACACAACCGTTTGCCGAGCCCATGTGCGAGATGAACTCTCTCGCCTGCGGAACGGTATTTGGCGAGCTTGTCATGCCGTATGTGAAGGGTTCAGCCTTAGCGAGATTTGAAGGGGAGGAATGCGGCAATGAATAGGGACGAACTGCTTAAAAGCCTTATGGCGCTGGACTTTATGGCCGTTGACCTGGGCCTTTATTTAGACACGCATCCCGATTCGGCGGAGGCAATTGCCGAGTATGACAGAATAATAAAATCCGCCGATACGGTAAGGGCGCGGTATGAGGCGGAATACGGGCCGCTTTGCTCGTTCCGTTCATACGCAGGCGGCGAGTGGAGATGGATAGACAATCCCTGGCCCTGGAAATCATGCGCTAACCCTGAGCTTGGAGAGGAGAGATGTTAAGCGATGTGGATATATGAGAAAAAGCTTGAATACCCGATAAAAATAACAAGGCCGGACGCCGGAATGGCCAAAATAATCATCGAGCAGTACGGCGGAGGAGACGGAGAGCTGGCGGCCTCGCTGAGATATTTGAGCCAGAGGTTCACTATGGTCACGCCGCAGGCCCAGGCCGCCCTGAATGATATCGGGACGGAGGAGCTGGCACACCTTGAAATGATAGGCGCGATGGTAAACCAGCTCACAAGAGGGCTTACGGAGGAGCAGATAAAGGCCGCGGGCCTTGACCCATACTATGTGGCTCACGGTCTGGGAATTTACCCATCGGCGGCGTCGGGAGTGCCGTTTACGGCGGCATATTTGCAGAGCAAGGGAGACCCGATAACCGATCTGTCTGAGGATATGGCGGCAGAGCAAAAGGCCCGCTCTACCTACGAGTATCTTATTGATCTATGTGACGACCCTGACGTCATCGATCCGCTTCGTTTCCTCAGAGAAAGGGAAATAGTGCATTTTCAGAGATTTGGCGAGTGCCTCAACAAAGTAACTGACTATATGAATGAAAACAGAGTATTCGTGATGAGACAGAGATAATTAAAAATCAGCCGCTTTACGTTTGGGACAGTCCTGAACGCAAAGCGGCTTTCGACGGACATGGGATTTATGTATTTTCCCTTAAAATCGCGTTTCTACTGCGTAACATTCCATAACACAGCACACAAAAAAGACAGGGCGCGGAAGTCATTGACTGGCTTTCCGCGTCCTGTTCTTTTTG
>CAZBNY010000093.1:0-7425 GCA_964493235.1 uncultured Lachnospiraceae bacterium | reverse complement strand
GGGCGCCAGCGAGCATCAGACCGGACTGGCCGCCGACCTTTCAAACGACGGCTCTCTGGAGGAGGATTTCATCGAGACCGGGGCCGGACTGTGGCTCAAGGAAAACTGTCATAAATACGGGTTTGTGGTACGCTATCCCGAGGACAAGGTCCAGTATACCGAGATAAATTATGAGCCGTGGCATATACGCTATGTAGGGCACCCGGTTTCGGATATAATGTATGAGAATAACTGGTGTCTTGAGGAATTTGTGGCGTACATGAAGCGGAATATATACATGGTCTGGTACGACATGGACAATATATGGACTATGTATTTCACGGAGGAGCCGGAGGGGAATTTTGGCTCAAACACTTCGGTTTCCGACACCAACAGCGGCGGATATATCGTTACGTCAAGAAAGAGCAAAAATTCCTTGCTGATAACCCAGGCCGACGAAAATAAGCTGAAAAACATAATGCGGATAAGACTGGCGGACAGGCTGGAAAAGGCAAGGAGCGAAACTTAACAGGGGTAAAACAGCAATAGACGTTGTTTTACCCTTTTTAACTTTCTTTTATTTGCCATATATTGAATGTTTGTGTATAATATAATGTTGAGGTGGTATGTTTGTCGCTTAAGATAAATGAGATAAAGGAAATACTTTCCACGGCGGATTACGACGAGCTGCCGGAAAAAATAAATGAGTTCAGAGACGACGGAAGAAGCGGAGTAAAGAACCTTGTAAACAGCTATGAGAAAAAGTACAATGCCTATCTCAGGGAGCTGGAACGCATCGCGTCCATATCCGTTTTTGAGAAGGAGCTGCGGGATAACGGCTATAGGCTTATTGGCGGTATCGATGAGGTTGGCAGAGGGCCGCTGGCCGGGCCCGTTGTCACGGCTGTGGCTATCCTGCCTGAAAATTGCCGGATACTTGGCGTAAACGATTCCAAAAAGCTGTCGGCCGCAAGACGTGAGGAGCTTTCGGCCAAGATAAGGGAGCAGGCAGTGGACTATTCCTTTGGAATGGTGTCACCGCAGGAGATAGATGAGATAAACATACTTCAGGCCACCTATAAGGCCATGAGGAAGGCCATAGAGGGACTTAGGACAAAGCCGGACTTTATACTGGCCGACGCTGTGACGATACCGGAGATAACCATACCGCAGAGGGGCATCATACACGGCGACGCGAGGAGTATTTCTATCGGGGCGGCAAGCATAATAGCCAAGGTAGAAAGGGACGCCATGATGGCGGAGTATGAGAAGGTCTTTCCCGGATATGGGTTTGGACACAATATGGGTTACGGTTCCGCGGAGCATATAGCGGCGATCAGGGAAATAGGCCCATGCCCGATACATAGGAGAAGCTTTATAAAAAATTTTGTTGATCATGAAAAATAACAGAAAAACGGGCGCCGATGCTGAAAACAGGGCGGCGCTTTGGATAGAAAAGAATAAGGGTTACGAAATATTAGAGCGCAATTACAGAAGGCGCACCGGGGAGATAGATATAATAGCGAGAGACGGTGAGACGGCCGTCTTTATCGAGGTGAAATACCGTCAAAGCACGGTATGCGGCTATCCTTCCGAGGCTGTGACCCGGCAGAAGCAGCGGCATATAATGGATACGGCGGCGCTGTATATGCAGGAGAACGGCGGGGATCCGGCCAGATTTGACGTGGCTGAGATCATAGATAAGAACGGCAGAATGTTTATCCGTTATATTGAGAACGCGTTTGAATGGAGAGCTGATCGATGATATTGAATAAAAAGGGCAAACTTGAGTATTATACCTTCAAAAGCCTTGATGAAATAGATTTTATCGGACATTGCTTTACTACGAGGCATGGCGGAGTAAGCGAGGGAAGCTTATCCTCCCTTAACCTTGGTTTTTCCAGAGGGGACAAAAAGGAAAATGTTGACAAAAATTATGATATAATATGCTCTTCGCTGGGAATAAAAAAAGAGGATTGCGTAACGCTCAGGCAGGTTCATTCCACTAAGATCGTCAAGGCTGACGAGCGCCATAGGGGAATGGGAATAAGGGAAGGCTTTGAGCGCGTAGAGGCAGACGGACTTGTTACGGATAAGAGGGGCGTGGTGCTTGTGACATTCCACGCCGACTGTGTTCCGCTGTATTTTGTGGATATGAAAAACAGAGCCATAGGCATGGCCCACGCCGGCTGGAGAGGAACAGCCGACGGCATGGCGGAGAAGATGCTGGATAAGATGAGGCGGGAATACGGTACGGAGCCTGCCGATGTAAGGGCCGCCATAGGCCCGTCGATAGGGGTGTGCTGTTTCCAGGTGGATCTGCCGGTCGCGGAGATATTCAGGAATAATTTTGACTTTGCCGATGAGTTTATATATAATGACGAAACGGCGGAGGGCAAATACAAAATAGACCTCTGGGGAGTTAACAGAGAGATGCTTTTGAGAAAGGGCGTCAGGGAGGAAAATATAGAGATAGGCGGCATATGCACAAAATGCCATCCCGATACATTCTATTCCCATAGGGTAATGGGTGAGAACCGAGGCACGATGGGAGCCTTCCTTTTTCTGAAATGAGGGAAAGTTTTTGGAAAATCGCAATGTTAAAGTAAAGGAAAATGTTATAATAAGCGTAGAGCCGGGAAGTATAGCCGAGGAGCTTGGCATAGAGCCGGGCGACGTGCTTGTGGCTGTCAACGGCAAGGAGATACAGGACGTATTCGACTACAGATATATGATAAACGACGAGTATCTGGAGATACTGCTCAAAGACAGCGAGGGCGAGGAATATATCGCCGAGGTCGAGAAGGACTATGACGAGGACATAGGCATAGTGTTTGAGAACGGTCTTATGGACAATGCCAGAAGCTGCAGCAATAAGTGCATATTCTGCTTCATCGACCAGCTTCCCAAGGGCATGAGGGACACACTGTATTTCAAGGACGATGACACAAGGCTTTCCTTTTTGCAGGGCAACTATGTTACTCTTACCAATATGAAGGATAAGGATATAGACAGGATAATATACTATCACCTTTCGCCGATAAATATTTCGGTCCATACGACAAATCCCGAGCTTAGGAAAATGATGCTCCACAACAATAAGGCCGGAAACATTATGGAAAGAATGAAAAAGCTTGCCGACGCCGGAATAGAGCTGCATACACAGGTGGTGCTGTGCAAGGGCGTTAACGACGGGGCGGAGCTTGACAGAACGATAGAGGACATAACAAAGCTTTTCCCAAGCACACAAAGTATGTCGGTCGTCCCCGTCGGACTTACCAAATACAGAGACGGTCTTTTTAAGCAGGAGCCGTTCACTAAGGAGGACGCCGCCGCTGTTATAGACCAGATAGAGGGCTGGCAGGAAAGAAATCTGAAAAAATTCGGGACCAGGATAGTATTTCCTTCGGACGAGTTCTATCTTAAGGCCGAGAGGGAGCTGCCGCCGCCGGAAACCTATGAGGATTTCCAGCAGTTTGAGAACGGAGTTGGTATGCTTTCGCTGTTTAAGGCTGAGTTTTATGAGCTTTTGCCTGATATAGAGGACAGGGAAAAACGCAAGCGCACGCTGTCCCTCGTGACGGGTGTCGCCGCCTACGGCCTGATGAGCGAGATAGCCGAACGGATCATGGAAAGGTTCCCAAACATAAAAATAAATGTATACAGGATAATAAATGAGTTTTTCGGCGAGATGATAACCGTATCGGGGCTTCTTACCGGAGGCGATATAATAAAGCAGCTAAAGGGCAGGGAGCTTGGAGAATATATAGTGCTTCCCGACAGCCTGCTCAGAAACGGTGAAACAGTGCTTCTCGATGACATATACGTTTCAGACATAGAAAGAGAATTGAATACCAAGGTAAAGATCGCCCTTAATTCGGCGAGGAGCCTTGTGAGCAATATAATGAATACGGAGGAAAAATAAATGAGCAAACCTATTGTTGCCGTAGTCGGCAGACCGAATGTGGGGAAATCAACGCTTTTCAACAGGCTTGCGGGGGAGAGGATCTCAATAGTACAGGACACTCCCGGAGTTACGAGAGACAGGATATACGCCGATGTGGAATGGCTTAAATACAAATTTACACTGATAGACACAGGCGGAATGGAGCCGGAAACTGAAGACGTTATTCTCCGCCAGATACTGACGCAGGCGCAGATCGCCATAGACACCGCTGACGTCATAATATTTGTTACCGACGTCAAGCAGGGAGTGACAGAGGCCGACACTCAGGTGGCGAACATACTGAGAAGGACTAAAAAGCCGGTCGTCATTGCCGTAAACAAGGTGGACGACATGAGAAAGGAGAACCTTGACGTTTACGAGTTTTACAGCTTAGGCATGGGCGAGGTTTATCCTATCTCGGCGGGACAGGCTTTGGGACTTGGCGATATGCTGGACGCCGTTTGCGGCCACTTCCCCGATGGGGCTGAAAACGCCGTGGACGATGATGTGATAAGGGTCGCCCTTATCGGTAAGCCAAATGTCGGTAAATCCTCACTTATCAACAGAATACTCGGCGAGGAAAGACTCATCGTAAGCAATATCCCCGGAACAACAAGGGACGCCGTAGATACGCCCTTTGAGCTGGACGGACAGAAGTATGTGCTTATCGATACGGCCGGAATGAGAAGAAAGAGCAAGATAAAAGAGGAGATAGAGAAATACAGCATTATACGTGCCGTTGCCGCCGTTGAGCGCTGCGACGTGGCCGTTCTTGTAATAGACGCCCAGGAGGGAATAACGGATCAGGACACGAAGATAGCCGGAATTGCCCATGAGAGAGGAAAGGCCGCCATCATAGCCGTAAATAAGTGGGACGCCATCGAGAAGGACGACAAAACGATGAATAAGTTCCTGAAGGACATCGCCAATGAGCTTGCCTATATGGCCTACGCTCCCAGGGTGTTTATCTCGGCGCTTACGGGACAGAGAGTAATAAAGATGCTCGATACGGTCAAAGAGGTTTACGCCAACAACAGCATGAGGGTTTCAACCGGAGTGCTTAACGACGTTCTTATCGAGGCGATGGCGATGCAGCAGCCGCCGGCGGAAAAGGGCAGACAGCTCAAAATCTACTATATGACCCAGGTGGGAGTAAAGCCGCCGACATTTGTCATATTCGTAAACGACAGGGAGCTTATGCACTTCTCCTACAGACGTTATATCGAGAACCAGCTCAGACAGAATTTCGGCTTCATGGGAACGCCCATACATTTCATAGTAAGACAAAAGGGAGATAAGGATTGATATGTTCAGATTAGTATGTCTTGTAATAGGTTATTGCTTTGGACTCATACAGGCGGCCTATTTTGCCGGAAAGCTTAATCATGTTGACATAAGCACAAAGGGTAGCGGAAATCTCGGCACGACAAATTCGGTGAGGGTGCTTGGGATAAAGAAGGGCCTTGTGATTTTTTTCTGCGACGCGCTTAAGGCGTCGGCGGCGTTTTATGTATGCTACTTTCTGTTCAGGGAAAACGCCGTTGTAGCGGGATTTTACGGCTCGGCCGGAGCGATACTGGGCCATGACTTCCCGTTTTATCACAGGTTCAAGGGAGGCAAAGGTATTGCGGCCATGCTCGGAATGATGCTTGGGGCCTTCCCCTTCCCGGCACTTGTGGTTTACATAATCTCAATTGCCATACTCATGAGCGGCTATGTGTCGGTCACATCTCTGACACTGTCTGTAATGATACCCTTGTCGCTGTACATATGCCATTATCCTACGGAGGCCGTGGCGGTAACGGCGGCGCTGGCGGTTCTGGCATTCATTCAGCACAGGGAGAATATAAAAAGACTTATAAACGGAACGGAAAGCAGATTTGATATTATCGGAAAACTCAAGCCTAAGAAAAAGGAGCTGTAAGCTATGAAAAAAATAACGGTTATCGGAAGCGGAAGCTGGGGTACGGCCCTGGCGGTAATGCTTGATAAATACGGACATGACGTTACTATATGGTCATGGCAGGAGGAAGAGGCAAGACGTATACGCGAGGACGGTGAACATAAGGAATTTCTTCCGGGTGTGCCTATCAGAAAGGAAATAAAGATAGTTACCTGTCCTGAGGAAGCGGTAAAGGACGCCGAAATAATTATCGCGGCTGTTCCGTCAAAGTTTGTGAGGATAAATATAGAGAAATTCGCTCCATACTTCAAAAAGGAGCAGATAATAGTAAACGTGGCCAAGGGAATAGAGGACGGAAGCCTGAAAACCCTTGCCGAGGTAATAAAGGAATGCGCGCCGCAGTGCGAGGTGGCGGTACTTTCCGGTCCCAGTCATGCCGAGGAGGTAGGCAGAGGAATACCTACAGCGGCTGTCATAGCCTCCAAGAATGAGGAAGTCGCTAAGATGATACAGGCGGAATTCAGCAATCCCGTATTCAGGCTGTATACAAATACCGACGTGATCGGCGTTGAGATAGGGGCCGCCATGAAGAACATAATCGCTCTCGCGGCGGGTATGTCTGACGGACTGGGATATGGAGACAATACAAAGGCCGCCCTTATGACAAGGGGAATGACGGAGATAAAACGTCTTGGCGTCGCTATGGGCGGAGAGGAAAAGACTTTCTTCGGGCTTTCGGGTATAGGGGACCTCATAGTTACCTGTACAAGTATGCACTCCAGAAACAGAAGAGCAGGAATAATGCTCGGACAGGGGAAATCCCTTGAGGAGACACTCAAGGAGGTACACATGGTCGTAGAGGGCGTAAACACCGCCAAGGCAGCTACCGAGCTTGCCAGGAAATACAACGTCAGTATGCCCATAACGGAGGCCATAACAGGCGTGCTTTTTGACGGGGCGGACGTAAGGAACGTTGTTTACAACCTGATGATGAGAGACAAGATAGCCGAGGCATGATCCGTCAGAGAAATAGATACGGCGTACCAAACAGCAGTCCTATTATGATGCCGGCGGCAATGTCCGAGGGATAATGTACTCCGGCCAAAAGACGTGAGACTGCCACAAATACCGATACGATAAGCCCTATAACACCGAGTGTCGGGTGTATGTAAAACAGCGACATGGTTATCACAAAGGAGCTGGAGCAGTGCAGACTGGGAAAGCTGTGTCCGCTGGAATGCTTCTCAAGCGGGGTCACGTCCAGTACGTCGAAGGGACGGGGACGGTCTATCCTGTTTCTTAACTTTGTGACCAAAAGAAGCTCGATAAGAGGAAACGCGGCAAAGGCTATGACCCGAATGTCACGCATGAGTACAAGTACGGGCATAAGGCCGTAGAACAGCACCATCATTACGTTTGGGGATTTATCATTTATAAATATGATCGGCCTGTGGAGGGACGGGTGCCTCTGCACAAAGCTATAGACGGCCATATAAATTTTTGTATCCAAAATAATCACCTCGAAGAATAAGCGGAAGTCGCGGACTTCCGCTGAGGATGTCGCCAAAGTCGGCACACTTTGTCAAAATCAGGATTT
>CAZBNY010000092.1:0-7435 GCA_964493235.1 uncultured Lachnospiraceae bacterium | reverse complement strand
GCCTCACAGCATTATCATAGAAGATCTGATTTTACAGAAAAAGTTTCACACTCTCACAAATAAAAACACAGAAGGAATCAGCTTCCTCCTGCATCCATTTCATATTTTAAGCTCACGCCGCCTTCGGCATATCCTCAAAAAATCTCTTATGCCATACAAGAAACATATAGATTGTCCATATTTTCCTGCTGTTGTCGCTTTTTCCGTTCCTGTGGTCGTCAAGCAGCTTTACTATCTCGTCGGTTTTGAAATATTCCTTTGCCGCCTCCGATGTGAACGCCGATTTTACGATATTATAATACTTGTCCTCCTTGAGCCATATCCTGATCGGCACAGGGAAACCAAGCTTTTTCTTTTCCGCCACCATATCGGGCAGATATCTGTGAGCCGCCTGTCTCATGGCGAACTTTGTATTCTCATTGTTGACCTTATACTTGAGCGGAACGTGTCTGGCGACGTCAAACACCTCTTTATCGAGGAACGGCACTCTGACCTCAAGAGAGTGAGCCATGCTCATCTTATCCGCCTTGAGAAGTATATCTCCGATAAGCCAGAAATGAATATCTATATACTGCATTTTTGTTGTATCGTCAAGGTTTTTGACCTTATCATAATATGGCTTAGTCAGCTCCATATGGTTATAGCGGCCGGTGGGATTTTTAAGTATGCTCTCCCTCTCCTTCTCGCTGAACATGAAGGCATTGCCGATAAACCTTTCCTCAACGTCCTTACTGCCCCTGATGAGGTAATTTTTGCCCTTCACCTTGAAGGGTATAGCAGACGCCGCCGCTCCCAGGAACCTTCTTATTGGTCTCGGAAGTCTTGTTATCGGTTTTAACGAGAACGGCTCGCGGTAAATATTGTACCCTCCAAAAAACTCGTCTGCGCCCTCGCCCGAAAGTGAAACCTTAACGTGCTTCGCCGCAGTCTGGCTTACAAAATAAAGCGCCACCGCGGCCGGATCGGCAAGCGGCTCGTCCATATGGTACTGGACCGTCGGCAGAATGTCCCAATACTCGTCGGTCGTGATAAGCTTGCTGTAGTTATCTATTCCGATCTTTTCGGAAAGGGCTTTCGCGTAGTCTATCTCATTATATTTTTCATAGTCAAAACCGACCGTAAAGGTCTTATCGCCCTTAAAGCAGGCCGCCACATAGCTTGAGTCAACACCGCTGGAAAGGAAGGAGCCGACCTCAACATCGCTTATTTTATGCTTTTTGATAGAATCCTGCATAGCGTTGTCGATCCTGTCGATAAACTCGTCAAGGCTCGCGTTCTCCTCCGGCTCAAACTCAGGCTCCCAATAGCGTTTTATATCGAGCTTGCCGTTCTCAAATGTGAGGAAGTGGGACGGCATGAGCCTGTAGATGCCCCTAAAAAATGTTTCGGGAAGTACGGAATACTGGAATGTAAGATAGTTTTCCAGCGCCTCGGGATTCATTTCCTTTTTATAGGGCGTGTACTCCAAAATGCTTTTTATCTCCGACGCGAACACAAGCTGTCCGTCAACCATCGCGTAATAGAAGGGCTTTATTCCAAAAAAGTCCCTTGCTCCGAAAAGCTTCTTCTTTTTGCTGTCCCAAATAACAAAGGCGAACATTCCCCTGAGCTTGTTGAGCATATCCTCGCCATATTCCTCATAGCCATGTATAAGTACCTCTGTATCAGCATTATTGCTGAATATATGTCCCTTTTCAATAAGCTCGGCCCTCAGCTCCTGATAATTATAAATCTCGCCGTTAAAAACGATAACGATGTCCCCCGTCTCGTTATACATCGGCTGTGAGCCTGAGTCCAGGTCAATAATACTGAGCCTTCTGAAGCCAAGGGACACATCTTCGTCGATATGAGTTCCCTCGCTGTCCGGCCCTCTGTGAATAATAGTGTCCATCATATTTTTAAGAACAGACTCCCCCTGTACGAGCTGTCCCGTAAATCCGACAAAACCACACATAAATCTATCCTCCCGTGCTTGTCCATAAATATATCTCACTCTATCACAATTCCTATTTTAAATCAAGTTGTCGAACTATTTTAATAAAATATCTTGACTTATTTTGAAAAAAGAAATATTATATTAAATGGTCTTTCAAAAATATTGTTCTCAGAATATTTTTTAATATATCTGTTGAAAATTTGAAATTTTGTTTCCGTAGCTCAGCTGGATAGAGCGACCGCCTCCTAAGCGGTAGGTCGGGTGTTCGAATCACCTCGGGAACGCTGAAAATGCCGTAAACTCGATGTTTACGGCATTTTGTCTTTTATGGACAGCTTTTAATCGTTTCAAAATTTTTATCTATATCATCTCATATTAAAAATTCGCGTGGGAAAATCAACAATAAGCGCTTAAAAAAAATTTTTGTATACGTCTCCCGAAATATCTAAAATATTGTCAGTCAGTATTTCCGTTCCGTCGGCCATTACTATACATTTTCTGAATTCATCTATTCTTTTTACGCTTCCGACAGTCATGATATATTTTCCGCCTTGCTTTTTCATATCCGGCTGAAAATGCGTTATCCTTATTACGCATTTCTCACCGATATGCTTTCTTAATACGGAAAGCTTTCTGTCCAGTATCTCCCTTTCGTACTCATCAGGCTCTATCTTATCCTCCGTAAGTCTCGCCGTTTCCCGAATGGCCTCACCGTGGCCCGTCAGAGCCGCGAAAGGGGCAAACTGCGCCGCCCTGTTTCCTACCGGCATTTGAATATGGATTTTGGAAACATGGTGCGGTAAATTGATTATATCGTCATATTTATGGTCATTGTCATATATCATTTTATTTCTCCCGTTACGCTCTATGTCCGCCGATCTGCTTATTCCTTTCTATGGCTGTCGCTCCTTCCTCAAGATCACAGCCCTTTATGACCGCGTTTTTGCCAAACCGTTTTTTGATACTCAAAACAGCAAGCTGTGCCCTCCGTTCACGCTCAAGCGCGTCGTTTTCGGCCGCTGCCCTGCGTTTCTCAGCTTCGTAGTCTGTAAATAAATCGAGCTGTTTTACGGACTGACTGTACTCGTCCGTTTCCTCATCGATGATACGTATGGCCTCTATATTCAACCGGCGGATCAGCAGAGCTTTATCCACTGTTTTATCATAAAGCTCCATCGCGGCTTCTGAGATTAGCCGTGTTGATGACGTATATCTTCCAAGCTTAACCGTCCCATGTGAGTGCCGTGGTATCTTCCTGCCGTAAAAATCGGTTTTCAGCTTATCACTGTACCGTTTTCGTATATCAGGGTTCTTCAGGCTTTCTTTATCATAGCCCACAGTCAATACGATCTGGTCCGTTTTGAGTCCCTTTTCAACCAGTTCCATGCTCAACGCCTCGGCCATTTCCCTCACAACCAGCTTTGCCTTCTCAAAGTCATAGGGACAATGCAGCACCTGACCTGACCCCACGCTGCTGCTTTTGGGACTGTACGCTTTAATATCGGCTATCGTACACGGCTCCCAGCCCCAGGCATGGTCTATCAACAGTTCGGCGTTGACTCCAAACAGCCTGTACAGGAGATCCTCATTGTGATACTCATTTTCCTTTCCTATGGAGCATCTGGCAATATCACCCATAGTGTACATTCCATGTTCCTCAAGCTTTTTTGAGTATCCTCTCCCTACTCTCCAAAAGTCCGTAAGCGGCCTGTGGTTCCACAAAAGCCTGCGGTACGACATTTCATCTATCTCCGCTATACGCACTCCGTATTTATCCGGCTCCGTGTGTTTCGCCACTATATCCATAGCTATCTTGCATAAATACAGATTTGTTCCTATGCCCGCCGTTGCCGTAATGCCGGTGGAGGTCAATATGTCCTGTATTATAGTCCTGGTAAGCTCCCTGGCCGACATACCGTATGTTCCAAGATATTCCGTAACGTCGATAAACACCTCGTCAATTGAATAAACATGAATATCCTCCGGAGCTATATATTTGAGATAAACTCTATAAACCGCCAGACTGCATTCAATATAGCAGCTCATTCTCGGAGGTGCCGTAATATAATCAACTGCAAGCGAGGGATCCTCCTTCAGCTCCTCGGCATAATAGGAGGTCCCCTTCAGGACATGGTTCGGAGCCAGACGCTGTCTCTCCGCGTTTATTTCCCGTACCCTTTGAACGACTTCGAACAGTCTGGCTCGTCCCGATATTCCATAGGCCTTCAAAGGCGGTGAGACAGCAAGGCATATCGTCTTTTCCGTCCGGCTTGCGTCGGCGACAACAAGATTGGTCTTCATCGGGTCAAGATGCCTTGCCGCACACTCAACAGACGCATAAAATGACTTAAGGTCGATCGCCACATATACACGGTTTTGAGCTTTCATTTTACAGCCGCCTCCTATAGAACATATTTTCTCATATATAGAACTTTTGTTCGTATATAGTTTAATGCTTTTATATATATCCGTCAATAGCAAAATGTATCAAAATTATAAAAAGTGTTGATTTATTAAAAAAACTGTGATAGAATATCGGCAGTTTAATAAGCGGCTATGACGGAGACACACAGTCTCTGCCGGTTACAATCCTCAGAGAGCGCGCGGTCGGTGTGAGCGCGCAGTACGGCAGATGATGACCTACATCTCAAGAGCCTTGGAAAACCACGGTTTATGCCCGTTACAGCATATAAAGGCGTTGATCGACGCAAATTAAGGTGGTACCACGAACAAGCTCTCGTCCTTTTGGGACGGGAGCTTTATTTGTTTGATACCTATTCTAAAAATTAATTGATTGGAGTGTAATTGATGGAAAACGCATTTGAAGTCTTAAAGGAAAGAGGCTTTATCGAGCAGCTTACTCACCCCGAGGAAATCGAGGAGCTGCTTAAAAATGAAAAGATCACGTTTTATATCGGCTTTGACCCCACAGCGGACAGCCTTCATGTAGGACATTTCCTCACGGTAATGGCAATGAGCCATATGCAGAAATGCGGACACCGCCCCATCTGCCTTATGGGAGGCGGAACAGGCATGATAGGCGACCCCACAGGCAAGACCGATATGAGAAGAATGATGACGGTCGAGGAGATCGACAACAATGTTGAGTGCTTTAAGAAACAGCTCTCACGTTTTATCGATTTTTCAGACGGCAAAGCCCTTATCGTAAACAACGCCGACTGGCTCAGAAACCTGAACTATGTCGAGTTTTTAAGAGAAATAGGCACAGCCTTCTCGGTAAACAAGATGCTTACCGCCGAATGCTATAAAACAAGAATGGAAAAGGGACTTTCATTCCTTGAGTTCAACTATATGATAATGCAGAGCTATGACTTCCTTGAGCTTAACAAGCGCTATGGCTGTGTAATGCAGCTCGGCGGAAACGACCAGTGGTCCAACATTCTCGGCGGCGTTGACCTTATCAGAAGAAAGGAGAACAAGCCGGCCTATGGCATGACCTTCCAGCTCCTTACAAACAGCGAGGGTAAAAAGATGGGCAAAACCGAAAAAGGCGCCGTATGGCTCGACCCCGAAAAGACGTCTCCATACGAGTTCTACCAATACTGGAGAAACGTCGGAGACAAAGACGTTGAAAAATGCCTCAGACTGCTTACCTTCCTTCCTATGGACGAGGTCAGGAGACTTGGCTCGCTTGAGGGCAGTGAGATCAACAAGGCTAAGGAGGTTCTCGCCTTCGAGATCACTAAGATCGTTCACGGCGAGGAGGAGGCCAAAAAGGCCGAGACAGCCGCTAAGGCTCTTTTCATGGGCGGCGGAGAAGGCGGCTCTATCCCCACGACCGACGTTACGGCCGCTGACCTTGAAAACATGGATATTCTCAGCGCCCTTGTGCTTACAAAGCTCACACCCTCACGTTCCGAGGCAAGACGCGCTGTTCAGCAGGGCGGCGTAAAGCTCAATGACACCAAGGTCGAGGCTATTGACCTCAAAATAACAGATGACTTATTTAAGGACGGGATCATCACGCTCCAGAAGGGCAAAAAGTCCTTCCACAGACTTAAGCTCGTATAAACTTTTATTTGACCAAACAAAAGAGAGACTGACTTGTTCAGTCTCTCTGAGGGTGTCGACAAAGTCGACATCCTTCGTCAAAAACAGAATTTTACGAGCAGATGTATAAACAGCGGGTTTCGCGGCATTATTGAAACCTGTTGTTTTTTTTGGCGAAAACCGCAGAGGGTCTGCCTGTGTATCTCAGAAAGTTCCTCGTTTCTCAACACATTCTGATAAGTCAAACACCGACGTTCTCAGGGAGCAATTATAGAACGAATTGCGGTTTAAACATTTGTTGATCTCTATGTTCCCTTATGACACCGGCCATTACCTGTATCGTCTTGGTTTATATTCTAAAAGCTGTTCAAAAACCAAAAGCGGAGATACTGTCGGATCTCCGCTTTATTATTCACTACGCTCTCGGGTGAGCCTTATTATATACTTCCTTGATCTTATTTTTATTCATCTTGACATACATCTGTGTTGTGGATATATCCGAATGTCCCATCATCAACTGCACGGACTGTACATCGGCCCCATTTTCAATAAGGTGAGCCGCAAAGGAATGCCTGAGTATGTGCGGAGTAATATCCGTCTCTATTCCGGCCTTTGAGGCATATAGCTTTATTATTTTCCAAAAGCCCTGTCTTGTCATCGGCGAGCCGAAGCAGTTCACGAAAAGGACCTTCTCATCGTCGTTTTTCACCATCGTCTGTCTTGCCTTTGACATATAGGCCTCAAGAGCCTCAAGAGATTTGGAGCCGAGCGGTATCAGCCTTGTTTTTCCGCCCGAACGGCAGCTCAGATATTCCATATCCATATTTATATCCGCCACATTCAGCGTTATAAGCTCGGTCACTCTCATTCCCGTGGCATAAAGCACCTCCAGCATAGCCTTGTCCCTTATGCCCTTCATATCGCTTGTATCCGGCTGCTGAAGGAGCAGCTCCACCTCGCTCAATGAAAGTATCTGCGGGATCTTTCTCTCGACCTTAGGAGTCTCCAGTCCCTCAGCCGGATTCTCCCCGATGACCCTTGTTTTGCTTAGATATAAGAAGAATGCCCTTATGGAGGCGGCGTTTCTTGAAATCGTGGCGGGAGCCCTGTTTTGCTTTTGCAGCTCATATATATATGCCATGATATTTGTTTTATTGACCTTTGTGACATCGTTTATGCCCTTGCTTTCAAGAAACCTGACAAACGAATTAAGGTCCCGTCTGTACGAAGCCCTTGTATTCTCCGACGCGCCCTTTGTCTTTGCCAAATATTCCACGAAATCTTCTATATGCCCTTCCATAACTCTGCACCCCTAAACTGTTGCTTCTTAATCTAATCACCATTATTATATGCTTTTTTCTCCAAAAAGTCGATATATTTTACCATTTTTCTCTGAAAATCTGTATTAATTTGGGCCTCATTCGCCACCTTGGCGCTTATTAAAAGATTCCGAACCCCGTTATGTATATTTCCGAAAGGCATGCCGCC
>CAZBNY010000091.1:0-7564 GCA_964493235.1 uncultured Lachnospiraceae bacterium | reverse complement strand
AAGATGCTCTCAACAGATACGGCTTAGTGCTTATATCCTGCCACTGTAACGGTTGGCCTCCGTTCCCACCTACTTATTGCTGTTCAGCGGACCGTTCAGAGGTTACTTCAGTTAAAATAACAGCACTGCCTTGCACCAAACGGCAGCTCTCTGAGCTGTATCAGAAAACCTACTTGTCCTCATCACTACGTTTATCTCTTTGTTCCTTTAGAGATTACCACACCAAAATTCATGTGTCAATAATTTTTTTCAAAAATTCTTGTTTAAAATTTCAAACAAACCCCCATTATTCGTCGTACAGATCCATGTCGTCCAGATCCGGTATAGGCTCCAGCTCCTCCTTTTTTCTCATGCTCTCCGAAGGCTCTGAATACTCCATCGGTCTGAAAAACTCCGACAGCACCGAGTGCATGACTATGGCCGTAAGACCGCCGGCAAAGCCGTTGTTGTAAAGGTTTACGCCCGAATATCCCGCCCCCGCGTAAAGTACGACACAGGAATGTATAAACCCTGCCAAAAGTCCCGCTATCGGGCCGTATGTTCCCGATATTGGTGCGAGCGTAGTCCCAAACAGCAGGGCAAGCTGCGCCGCCGGCGTTATCAGCGCACCCTCTCCTCTGAGCAGTCCGCTGAGTATGACCCCGCCCATTACCGGAAGCATATTTTTAATATGCTTTCCCTTCACGCTGAAGCCGGCAATAGTAAGTATACCGCCGACCGTAGGCCCGTTTACATCCCCTCCTATTATCAGCAGTATCAGCGTAGAGGCTATCACATTGACGCCCATGTTCACAAGCACGGCGCCAAGGCCGTCCAGCTCCAGAAAGTCATCGGAGGGATTACCGGAGCGCTTTAAAATATTCCTATAATTTTTAAAGGCGTTTGGATCGATAGTTTTTCCTATTCCAATCAGATATACCCCCACCATAACAATAACAGACGCAAAGGAAGCATTGTACCGCGTCGCCCATATAGAGACCGTATTGAACTCATAGCCGAAGGCCTTAAGGATAGGTGTAAGCATCATAGCCATCAGACCCGTCGCGAAGCCGCCGTTATATAGGTTAAGGCCGTGTTGGAGACGCTGCGTGTGACCAGTAAGTACAGGCGTTACAAAGCCTATGATAAGGCCGACCGTTACCGAAACTATTATATTTGAAACCGATACATTCCCGTGGTAAAAAAAGGTCGAGCTGATAAGCGGTCCCAATGATGAGGCCCAAAAGCTCTGCAAAAGGTATTTAGACATAGGCTCTTTCCTGAGCGCGCAAAAAAGATAGGTCCCTAAAAGTATGAACCACATATTAAAAATATTTTTTCCGAAAAAAGCGAATCCCGTCATAAGTCCGACAGTCACTATATTTCCGCTTTTGATCGGCATTTTGTTGACATACATAAGAACGGCGGTAACAGTCATGACCAGACCTACATTAAGCAGTGTTGCCGAGACGCCCGCCAGTTCCAGATAATCCGTAATAAGTATATCACTTGAGAGGACTATCGTTTTCAGCCCGCCAAACACCTCTGATGGAGGCGCTGAAATCACCCCGAGCAAAACAAACGTCAGCGAGTATAAAAAAAGAATTTTATATGGCTTCCGCCAATCCGTATCCACCAGTATATACCCCAATTCGCCCGATAGAAAACCGTCCGCCGAGGGCGCTGACGGCGGCACTATCCCATTAACCTGTCCATTGACTAAAATTATATCACCGGTTCAACCATTTTTCAACATCAGTATACGTATTTTTTATGGCGGACTGATAAAAAACACCGCAAACGCGGTGCTTTTTTCACTTTTTTTACTTATTCATTTTTTCTCTTACCAGATCGGCGATCACTTTTACCGCCCCGTCAATGCCCGAGAATGAGCTGTTGATCGTAATATCATAGTTTTCCATATGGCCCCATTTTTTGCCCGTATAGAAGTTATAATAGCTTTCACGCTTTTTATCCGTCTTTTTGATAATATCCTCTACCTTTTCCGCGTCATCGCCATATTCGTCAACGGCCCTCTTTATTCTCGCGTCAAGGTCCGCGTGAATGAACACCTTAACGCAGTTAGGATCATACTCGAGCGCGTAATCGGCGCATCTGCCTATGATAACACATGATTTTTCCTCGGCCAGCTTTTTGATAGTATCAAACTGCGCGAGAAAAAGCTTATGATTGAGCGGAAGATTATTTCCTCCGGCATATGTACCCATTACAAGAGAGTAAAGAAAGCTTCCGTTATGATTTTCATCGTTTTCCTTAAGTATTTCCTCCGAAAAACCGCTCTGCTTTGCGGCAAGAGTTATAAGCTCTTTGTCGTAAAAGTCAATATTAAATAACTCAGCAAGTTTTCTTCCGATTTCACGTCCGCCGCTGCCGTACTGTCTTCCTATTGATATGATTACTCTGTCTCCCATACCAACCACTCCTATTCGTATTGAGTTTTTATTACAGATAATATTATACTATCTTTGTCTGCCATTTTCAACATAAAGTGAAGGCAGCTGTTTCAGCCGCCTTTTTCAGCCTTATTTATTTTCTTTAAGATATGTCAGTATCTCCTCGGCGTTAGTGTCCGGCTTTGCCTTGGGGTATACCTTCTCTATGATCCCGTTCTCGTCAATAACGAAGGTTGAACGCACAACGCCCATGCTAACCTTTCCGTACATTTTCTTCTCCTGCCAGACGCCGTATGCCTGTATGGCCTCAAGCTCGGGGTCGGAAAGCAAAGTAAAGTTAAGCCCGTTTTTCTCCGTAAAATTTGTATGCGCTTTCCGGCTGTCCTTACTCACTCCTATTACCTTTACGCCCAGCTCGTCATAAAACGCCTTGGCGTTTCTGAATGCGCACGCCTGTCTTGTACAGCCCGGTGTGCTGTCCTTGGGGTAAAAATAAAGAACTACCTTGCCGCCCTTGAAGTCCGAAAGGCTGACCATATTTCCGTCCTTGTCCGGAAGGCAGAATTCCGGTGCTTTATCTCCTGCTTTAAGCATAATTATTCCTCCTTAAATTATAATCCTGAAATACTCACCTTTTTTACAAGCACAGCCGGAGAACCCGTTCCGTCCGTGTTGAATCTCAAATCACTGCCGACCTCCGAGATATTTTCCAGCAGCCTGAAAAAGTTTGACGCGGCTGTTATCTGCTCCACCGGAGCTGTTATTTTACCATTCTCGATAAGAAAGCCCTCAGCCGAAAGCGAAAAGTCCCCGCTGACAGGGTTTGCCCCAGCGTGCAGGCCCTCAACTCCGGTTATATATAATCCGTCGCCGACGTGCTCCGCCAGCTCCTCAAGGCTTGTTTCCGACGGGCATATATAGAAATTCGTATATGAGCATACGACAGGAGACCTGTATCCGGCCCTGAAGCCGTTGCCGGTGGATACTTTTCCGCACTTGGCGGCATATTTCAAATCATAAAGAAGTGTCTTGAGAACCCCGTTTTCCACTACGGCTTTATTTTTGCAGGGAACACCCTCGCCGTCAAACGGCGTGGTGGCATAGCCGTCCTTAAGCAGGCCGTCGTCCCTTATAGTCACACAGTCAGCCGCGATCTTCTCGCCCTCTCTGCCCTCCAGCATTGAAAGGCCCTTATAGGCCTGCTCTCCTGTGAACGAGCCTGAAAAGGTGCTTAAAATGCTCGCCATAGCCGTATTCTTGAATATGACGTTATACGCTCCGCTCTTTACCGATCTTGCCCCAAGCATATCGTCAGCCTCCGCGGCGGCCTCTTTTCCAAGTTTTTCGGGGTCAAACCCATTAAAATCATTTCCGGCGAAAAATTCTCCGCCGGTCTTTATGTCTCCGTCCCTCTCGGCTATTACCGTAACTACAGCCGCCAGACTGTTTGTACTGAAACCGGCGTCGAGTCCCTTCGTGTTCATTATCGACACTTCGGTGCTGCCGTCGGCGTAAATACATCTGTCGGAGGACTTGATACTGTCCGAATAATCGAGGGCAGCCCTCTCAGCGGCCGTTATTTTCTTTATTTTTTCCTCGGTCGTGACCCCTTCAAGCTCCTCGCTGAATAGCGGCAGCTCCTCGTATTTTTCTCCGCCATAGAGTATACATTCCTCGTCTGCCTCGGCTATAACGGCATTTTCAGCCGCCGCGCCGACTATGAAATCGGCAGCGTCAGCGTCCAGCCTCTCCGTATAGGCAAAGCCTGTCTTTCCGCCAATTATCCCTCTGAAAGACGCTCCGGCTGACGAGCTTTTCTCATAATGCTCGACCTCTCCGCCGTTTATAAGTATCTGGAAGGAGTCCCCTCCCTGATAATATATCTCGCAGTCCTCAAAGCCGGCGGCCTTAGCCTTCTCGATCACAAGTCTCTGAAACTCCTTTATCTCCATTCTCAGACACCCCTTCCGCCTACAGTCATATTCTGTACTCTTATCATTGGCTGTCCAACATCGACAGGTATGGAGCCGCTTATTGAGCCGCACATTCCCTGCGCCCTGAGCAGATTATTGCCGACCATATCGATGTTAAGAAGCACCTCGGAGCCTTTTCCGATAAGCGTAGCGCCTCTTACCGGCTCGCATATTCTTCCGTTTCTTATTATATATCCCTCAAGCACCGCAAAGTTGAATACACCTGTCGCCGGCTCCACCGAGCCGCCGCCCATCTGCTTTGCGTAAAGGCCGAATTCAGTGTTGGCGATTATTTCCTCAGGCGTGTTTTTTCCGGCGGCTATGAAGGTATTCGTCATTCTCGATGTGGGAGCGTATTTATACGACTCCCTTCTGGACGAGCCGGTGGCCTCCATGCCCATTCTTCTGCCGTTCAGCTTGTCGATCATATAGCTTTTCAAAATACCGTTTTCGATAAGCACGTTCCTTCTTGTGGCGTTTCCCTCGTCGTCTACATTCAGCGAGCCCCAGCCGTTGGGTATGGTGCCGTCATCTATAGCCGTCACAATGTCAGAGGCTATTTTTTCTCCGAGCCTTCCGGCGAATACCGAGGCGTTTCTGGCAACGGCTGTCGCCTCAAGGCTGTGTCCGCAGGCCTCGTGAAAAATGACCCCGCCGAAGCCGTTGTCTATCACAACGGTCATTTTTCCTGACGGGCATTCCTTTGCCGAAAGCATAGTTACGGCCGTCCTTGCCGCGTCCCTTGCCAGCTCCTTAATATCTATCCTCTCGAAAAGCTCAAGTCCCTCGCTCCCTCCGGGACTTTGTCTGCCGCTCTGCTTCTCATTGCCGTTTCCGGCCACAGCCTCAACGGTGAATCTTGTCCTTACACGCCTGTCCTCGGCCCATGTGCCCTCACTGTTGGCGATCAGTACGTCCTGAACGCTGTCCGCAAGGCCTGTCCTTGTCTGGGTCACGGCATCATCGTACTGAAAGGCCGTATCCGAGGCTTCTTTTAAGAGATCTCTTTTCCAAAGCCTGTTTTTCACATCAGGCATGATCCTGATCTTATTTATATTGTCGTATCTCGAAGGAACAAATCCGCTTTTCGCCCCGCTGCCTCCCTTAACGGCCTCCGACGCCGTTAAGGCGCATTTCATCATTCCCTTTTCCGAAAGGTCGTTTGTGTAGACATAGACAGCGTTCTCTCCGTTAAAAACACGTATGCCCGCGCCATAGTCGATCCCGCTTACGGCACTGTCAACCCGTCCGTTTACCATAGATATATTGTTTCTCACAGTATTCTCGCAGAAGATCTCCGCAAAGTCTCCGCCCTTTGAAAGGGCCTTTTCAATGACAAGCCGCGCTGTCATTTCATTTATCATCCGATCATCTCCTTACCGCTTCTATATGCCGCCGCGTTCTCTATCGTTTTTCTATAACCCTCAGCTACCTTTTTGTCCGAGGTCACGCTGTAGTCTGTATAGATGACCTTATCCGACAGCTTTTCATTTTTATCCATATAAATCACTCCGCATATTCCCTTGTCATTCATGGCCTTTGCATACACCGTCTCAATGGTGCTTACAGCCTCGTCAATGGTATACACACAGTCCAGAGAAGAATAGCAGGCGGCTCCAAAACGGATGATCACCCTCTTGTCCGTATCCAAATGGTCCCTAAGCTCCGAAAACAGTCTGTCTGCGGCCTTTTCATCGCCGAAATACCCGTTTACGCATATATAGTCAGCGTCATCGGGCATATATTTTCCCGCCAGGATAATATCATCGCTTTTCACCGACCAGACCTTTTTTACCAGTTTATTCCTTTGAGAAAGCGTTTCCGAAAGGTAATTATATCTATCTCCGTTTTCATCATAATAATATGAGTTCTCCAATATTTCAACCATAACTTCAATATTATATTTCCCCACGGCCTCCGCCATGCTGTCGGAATACTCCTTAAATTTGGCATCACTTATGCTGTCACGGTTTTTTATGATGAGATATGGGGTCCTTCCCGCGGCAAAGCATTCCAGCATGAATTCCGCCGCCCTGTCCGCCTCGTCTATATAGACCTCATCCGCATACACCTCATGCTCTCCTGTCATTTTCTCAAAGTCCGCTATGCTGTCAATATTTGAGTCCCCGGCTATATCGGCTCCCAAAAAGAAATCCCTGTTTTCCTCTATAACGCTTCCGAAATTCCTGCTCACGGAAACCTCAACCGTCTCCTCCCGCTCAACCACCGGCTCCGAAAACTCTGCGGCGCACCCGTTCAACACCATACAGCTCAAAAACAAAAGGGCAGTCCTTTTCATATACATCACTCCTTATATGAATAGGATTGCCCCAAATTTATCTTTTAATAATCCTTTTCCGTCAGATATTCGTTCACAGCGTCAAGATAATTGAGCATAGCGCCGTTTTTAAGGGAAATTTTATATCTTTCCTCAAAGGCCGAATACGGTATTGACTTCCTTCCGCCCCTTTTGGCGCTGTCCCAATAAGTCCTAAGCACCTCCAGCGGAAGCAGGAAGAATTCTCCCTCGCCGGTAAAATTAACAAGCAGGAAGCTGACACCGCCCTGTTTGGCGAAGTCCTCCATAAACTTTACCTGATGCTCATGTATGTTCTGCAAGGGCAGTCTTTTCTGCGCCGCCTCCTTGGCGTCAAAGCATATGGGTATGCCCTGGACCGCGCCTATGTAATCGACAGTGGACTGCTTATCAAAATAGGCCAGCGTGATCGTGCTTGTCTCCTTATTCATCTCCACCGGCGTTATGGGCGTAGGTATTTTCTGGACGACCGCTATGCCATGCTGTCTGTAGTATTCATTTGTGAAGTTTATACATTCCTCAAGGACACTTCCCCTGAGTTCCCTTGTATGCCACGCTCCCATATTTATCACTCCTACAGCATAGTATAGCAGATTTTCACGTCTTGTACAAATTCAGAATTTAATAAAATTGCTCCATTTTAGCTACAACATTCTTACAGAAGCCGTTCGCGCCGTTGTTATATATACTTTCGATCGGGTTTTCAGCAAATATGTCCTTCTTTTCCTCATAAACAAGCGGCTCACCATCAATTGTCTTGCACTCTCCGAGTGCTTCTGCTTGCGAGGGAGGCAATCTCGGTGTTTCGAAGGCCGAACGCCTCCTCTGTTCGGCTGTCTCGCCTTGCTCACTGCCGTTCGCAATTCTTCGCGCCTCACAGA
>CAZBNY010000090.1:0-7574 GCA_964493235.1 uncultured Lachnospiraceae bacterium | reverse complement strand
GCTTTTGGAAAGAATGTCCTTGTCGCATTCCTCCAGAACGTCCCTGTCAGCGGCAAGTATATAAAAGAATACGCTGCTGTCATATTCCTCAAAATACCGCGCGTAAACACGGCCGTACATTTCGATAGGCTCAAAATCGGCTTCGGAATCATAATGGGGAACGCCATATTGCAGATAGGGCTGTAAAAATCCGTCCGGAGCATGGGCGGAGCTGTTTACCGTCAGTCTGGCGTCAGCCACAGTCCATTCGTCATAGCCGATATATTCGGTAATGCTTAAATCAGTAAGCTCCCAGTCAAATACCATATCCTCATCACTAAGGCCAAAGGCGGATAATACGAGCCTTTGCATATCGAACTGCGGTACCTGTGAAACCGAAGCGGTATCCAGACTTCCGTCGGGGGCGAAGCCGTAGTGTCCTCCGCTGGAGTCATTAACGGCATAGGCACCGTAGAAGCTGGAACAATAGGGCGAGGCGGGATCATAAAGCCTGCTGCATCCCTTAAGAGGCGAGAATGCCGGGAAATTATACAATATCGTGAGCGACAGGTTTTTATCGCCTGTGAATTTTTGAAAACCGGCGTCATCGTTGAAGGTCATCACAAACGGATACCAGTCGGACCTTGAGGTTGACAGACCGCCGGGGACGGATATGCTGAAGCCGTGCCTGTCGGGTACGGAGCCTTCTTCCTGCATACGGCTGTAGACAGCCATGACAGCCATACTTCTTAAAACGGCGGCAGGTCTTGATATTATAAAAGCTATCACCGCCAGAATCATAATATATTTTTTTGATTTTTTTACCTTTGACATTTTGACCATTCCTTCTATGAATTAAATAATAACCTACAGGCTAAAAAAATCAATAATTTCGTATAGAATTGATAGATATTTAATTGAGTTTTAGAAACGAAAATGCTATAATTAAACAGATAAATTATGGAAAACAGTGAGGTGAGAACGTAATGGATAACTGCGGCAGTTGTGGGCAAAGTAACGGTGATGGACATAGTACGGCTTTAGGGCTGCGGCGTTTTTCGGCGCGTTCTTTAAACCCGTATATTTGATTATGCCCATCACTTCATTTTACCTGATTTGAAAACGGATATTTTCATTGTTGTTTAGGAAAAATAAGCGGTGGTTTTTTATGCCTTTTGCATAAAGATCCGCTTGGAAAAGGAGGATGAAAGTGATGGATAAGGAAGAAAAAAGAATTTATGACGTTCCGGAAAGACCCGACTACGAAAAAGAGCTTGCGGAAATAATAAAAAGCGGACTTCCGGACGTTGTTATACGAGAGAAACTGGACGATTACCATGAGAACGATATTGCGGACGCTCTCGATAAGCTGACGGTCGAGGAAAGAAAAAAGCTGTACAGGGCCCTCGGTGTGGAGAGAGTATCCGAGATATTTGCCTATATCGATGACGATGTTGATAAATACATAGGAGAGCTTGAGGTAGAGCGGGCTGCCGACATCATAGAGTCAATGGACGCCGACGACGCGGTAGATATTCTTGATGAGCTTGAGGACGACAAGAGCGGCGAGATCAAGAGCCTTATGGACGCGGAGTCAAGACAGGACATAGACCTGATCCAGTCCTATGACGACGATGAGATAGGAAGCCGAATGACGACCAACTATGTGTCCATAAAGAGGGGAGCAACCATAAGGCAGGCCATGAAATCCCTTGTGGAGCAGGCGGCTGACAACGACAATATATCAACGCTGTACGTAGTGAACGCGGACGGGACGTTTTACGGGGCCATAGATCTAAAGGATCTGATCGTCGCGAGGGATTACATGGATCTGGAAAGTATTGTGGCCACATCATACCCATATGTGTTCGCTGAGGAAAAAACAGAAGAATGTATTGAGGAGCTGAAGGATTACTCGGAGGACTCTATCCCCGTATTGGATAATGAAAAAAGAATGCTTGGCGTAATCACGGCCCAGAACATAGTTGAGGCCGTTGACGAGGAAATGGGCGACGACTATGCGAAGCTTGCCGGTCTTACCGCTGAGGAGGATCTGAACGAGCCGTTTTTAGACAGCGTGAAAAAACGTCTGCCCTGGCTTGTGCTGCTGTTGTTTCTTGGCCTTATAGTCTCGTCGGTGGTAGGGGTCTTTGAGTCCGTCGTTTCGCAGATAACACTTGTTGTATGCTTCCAGTCGCTTATACTGGATATGGCGGGAAACGTGGGTACCCAGTCGCTTGCCGTAACAATAAGAGTGCTTATGGACGAAAATCTGACGGGAAAGCAGCAGAGGAACCTTATTTTCAAAGAAATGAGAGTAGGACTGTCAAACGGCGCGATACTTGGAATATTGTCGTTTATATTGGTTGGAGCGTATATAATGCTGGCAAAGAGCAGGACGCCGCTGTTCTCGTTTGCTGTGTCCGGCTGCATAGGTGTATCGCTTGTGACTGCTATGGTAATATCCAGTGCGGTCGGCACATCTATCCCTATATTTTTCAAAAAGATAAAGGTCGATCCGGCGGTAGCGTCGGGGCCGCTTATTACGACGGTAAATGACCTGGTGGCTGTAGTTTCATATTACGGCATAGTTTGGGTAATGCTCATCAATATTCTCGGCCTTGTGGAATAATTGTTGTGATAACGGTGATATTCCTGTATAATAATTAATGTAAATATTAAAAAAGGAGAAAAACTGATGGCGCGCAAATACGGAATGGTAAAATGCTATTTTGAGCATGGCCTATGGTCTGCTAATCAGGTCAAGGACGCTGTTACAAAAGGATTGATAAGTTCCGATGAATATAAGGAAATAACCGGTGAGGATTTTGATATTGCCTATTTGAAGGAACGTGCGGGAAAAAACAAAAAAAACAAATGTATAAAACAGTATATTGTTGACGCCTTTACCGATGAGATCTTTTCCGGCAATCCGTCCGCTGTATGTATTCTCAATCACCCCATATCGGACGAGCTGATGCAGAAGATAGCCGTTGAGAACAGGCTTGTGGAGACTACATTTGTGCTTAAAAGGGGAAACTCCTACAATTTGAGATGGTTTACCGCCAGAGGCGAGATAGATATGTGCGGACACGCCGTGTTGGCAGCCGCTTATGTAATAATGAATTTTTATGAAAAGAACAAAGAGGTGCTGGAGTTCGATACGCTGGACGGAAAAATTGGGATCATAAAAAATGACGACGTTTTTGAAATGGATTTTCCTCAGTACCAGCTTAAAACGATACCTGTGACGGACGATATGTCAGAGGCTATAGGCGCTGTCCCGAGGGAGGCTTTTCTTGGAAGGGACCTTCTGCTTGTGCTTGAAAATGAGGATACGGTCATAAATCTCGCGCCGGATATGGAAAGGCTTAAGCTATTGCCCGGACTTGAGACCCATGTCACCGCTAAGGGCAGCAGATATGACTGCGTGGCTCGGTCATTTTCTCCCAAGCTTGGCGTGGACGAGGACCCGGTATGCGGAATAGGTCACTGCTACATAGCCCCGTATTGGCAGGTCAAGCTTGGTCAAAATGTACTTGTGTCAAGGCAGGTGTCAAAAAGAGGCGGGACTGTCTATTGCAAGATGTTTAAAGAGGGCAGGGTAAAACTCTGCGGAAAGGCCGTTCTTTATTCCGAGGCGGAGATATATGTGGACTGAAATTCAGTAAATAAGAACTATATATTACTATGTCATTATGTGAAACCTCTCTAAATAACAGGGAGGTTTTTTGTTTAGCTTTTCTTTGTTTTTATCTTGACAAAGTTCGTTAAATGTTTTACAATATGATCAAGATAAAAGAAATAAAATATATCAGAAAAAATATAAAAGATTTATTAAAAAATGACAAAACATCGAAAGTTTATAGAATGTTTGGAGGAGGATTTATTATGAAGTGTGAGAAAATATTTAACAAGGCTTGTGAAGAAAAATCAAACGGAAATCCCGAAAGAGCATATGAGTTATTCGCAGAAGTAGTTCACGACTATCCCGGAACAACATTCGCTATTTATGCTAACATGGAAATGATGAGCCTTTCTGTTAACAATGCTCGCGACGTTGGATATATTCCTTCATATACTCCCGAGGAAGCTATTGCTTAAGCTATATAAATACAGATGATAAACCCTTCGGCGACTGCCGAAGGGTTTTTGTATGCGGATAAGGCCGATACAAACGGCGTAAAGTATCGGAAAACGAAGCGACTTCTGAAATCCGGGAAAAACGTATCTTTCTCATTTTTTCTTCTGCTGTGCCGGCTTAAGCATAGGCTTGTTCCTGTGAATTTATGGTGGAGCTGCGGGCAGATATTTTTAATTCCTTTGGCAGTAAAAAGCTGAAGGTATTTTAATTTTCGGGAGGAAAATCTGACGGATCACCAGGCATCGTGAGGCTAGGAAAATAGCGGATCCATATATAAGGCAGATTAAGCCGAGAAATACTGTCTGATATATGCGCGACGATACAGGCCGAGAAAATACACAAAAAACAACGGGGTCCGATGATGCTCTGAAACCCGTTGTCTGTATGTCTGTATACATTCATTAAAATTCTGATTTTGCCGAAGGTATTTTTATAACTTATTTAAAATACATTTCCGCTTATAGTATCAAATGAAAATTCTGAGTCTCCGTTTCCAACGACCCCATTTTCGTTGTATTGATTAATGAATTCATTTTCAAACTCTCCGCTAAGTTTATCAAATTTATATGTGAAATTGCTGTCAGATGGAATATATATGTCAACATCGCCGCTTGCGGAATCTGATTTTATTTTTTTAGGACATATATTGGATACGATCTCGACCGCTCCGGAAACGGTATCCGTGCTGACTGATGCTATGTTTCCTTTTAGAAGGGCGCGTCCGCTGACTGTCTCTATATTGGCGGAATCCGAGATATTTATATTTTCCGTATCTAGGTTTCCGCTCATTGTATCAACAGACAGCCTCGAGATCTCCGTATCGCATATATATACTTCGCCGGAGGTGCTTTCGATGTACAGCCGCTCGGCAGTCATACCCTCGATATTTATGTCCGAGGAAACTACGTCTATGTTTAGCTTTTCTATTTGACCGGCGGTATCCCTGGGAATTTTGACAGTAAGGGCCTTTGAAAAGCTATTTTTTCCGATGGAAAACAAAAATTTTCCGGCGGGACTGTATTTTATAACAAGAATGTCGCCGTCTGCATAGCATTCCATAAGATTTTTATCGGAAAGGCTGCGAGAGGCGGACTCGGAGGTCTTTATAGTGTCGCCGTCGTACCCTACTATTTTTACGTTGCCGTCAAGCCATGAAATGTCTATTTTTGATATGCTTTCGGGATCAAAGTCCTTTTCATCGTAGGAATATTTGTTTGAGTCCGGGCCAAGGGCCGGCTTGAACAGTGAGCCGTTTATTCCGGAAATCAGAAGTATGAGCAGCAAAACCGCAACTATTGACCAGGTTACTATGGTTAGGATATGTCTGTTTCTGCTGTTCATTCTGTCACCTCTTTCTAAGCTCAAAGGAAGCTTTGATTATTTTTTCGACAGCGACGCCTATCAGGAATATTACCCAGGTTATCGCCCAGGCGTGGGTAAGGAAGCTCACAAGTATATATGCCACGACTATTATTGACCAGAGGGCGCCGGTTATCAACCTGAGCGCTCGGGAATCCGGATCATTCTGCTGATATTCCTTGGATTCCTCTGCGCTTGTGTCGTCGGATTTTTTGTATTTCGGTTTTGTCATTGCGTTATATATAATCAGGCCGGTGGCGACAGCTACTATGACAAACATCAGGCATGGGCCAAGCACCTCGCCAAGGAATCCGCCGCTGGAAAAATAATCAAATATTATAGGCGGAAGGACCGACACTATGTAAAGGGCGATGGCTGTCGAGAACAGTGTGGCTGACTTTTTTCTGGCTCTCTCCATTTCCTCATGGCCGCGGTCCGATTCGTTTTCTTCCTTTTTGAAGCTGTCCAAAAGCTCGCTTGTGTCGCCCAGACTGACTATGGCGAGGTTATAGGCGGCTTCAGGGATCTTACCCTCGTTTATAAGGTCGTGATATTTGTCAGTAAGGTTTTGCAGTATTTCCTCTTTAAGCTCAACCGATTTCTTTGTTGGTTGAATATCCTTGAAAACATTGTCCATATATATTCTCAGTCTGTCTTCCATTTCAGTGTTCCTCCTTAGCGTTGGTCAGAATGTCTATAAGATGCTTTGTAACATTCCATTCATCTTTAAGCCTTTTGTATGCCAGACGACCGTCAGACGTAATAGTGTAATATCTGCGCCTCGCTCCGGTCTGTTCGTTTCCCCAATATGATGTAATATAGCCGGCCTCCTCAAGACGCTTGAACGCCGTGTAAAGAGTGGCCTCCTTAAGCTCATACATTCCGTCAGTTTTCAACTGAATATCCTTGTTTATTTTGTAGCCGTAGCTGTCGCCACACATCAGACTGGCCAAAATTATAGTATCCGTATGACCCCTTATCAGGTCAGAAGCTATTGACATAAGCATACCTCCTTCGGTTAGTATATATTAAACTATAATATACATCATCTGTCAAGGTATATATAAAAATAATTTAAATATGATTTTTTGAGATAAGTTGAAAAGTCGGCCGGTTTTACTTATAATTAATGTAATAAAAACAAGGAGGAATGATCCATGAGCCCTGAGGTCGAGAAACTGAAAAAAATTATAGATGAAAGCGACAATATTGTATTTTTCGGAGGGGCGGGCGTTTCCACCGAAAGCAATATTCCGGATTTCAGAAGCGAAAACGGAATATACAACGCTGTTAATCAGTACGGCTATCCGCCGGAGACTATGCTGAGCCATAGCTTTTTTGTGTCAAAGCCTGACATATTTTTTGAGTATTTGAAGAAAACACTTATTTATCCTGATGCGAAGCCGAACAACGCCCACATAGGTCTGGCGAAGCTTGAGCAGATGGGAAAGCTTAAGGCCGTTGTCACCCAGAATATAGATAATCTGCACCAAATGGCGGGCAGCAAAAATGTATATGAGCTTCACGGAACGCTTTATAAGAATTACTGCGTGAAATGCGGAAAGAAATTTGATATTGACTATGTGATGGAAAGCGACGGTATACCTCACTGCGATAAGTGCGGCGGAATAGTTCGGCCTGACGTTGTTCTGTATGAGGAGGGACTTGACGGCGAAACGATCTATTCGTCTGTGGCGGCTATCGAAAAAGCCGATGTTCTGATAGTTGGGGGAACATCTCTTAACGTATATCCGGCGGCGGGACTGATAGACTACTATAAAGGAAATAAGCTTGTCCTTATTAACAAGAGTACAACTCCCTATGACGGCAGAGCCGACCTTATTATAAGGGAAAGTATAGGAGAGGTGTTTAAAGAGGTCCTCGGCCTGTGACAAAAGGTCACAGGCTTTGCCTGATTTCGGCCGAAAATGATATAAATAAGTTTTTAAAAATAAATCGAAAAAAAACTTGACAAATAATATATGCTTTGCTAAAATCAATAATGCACTGTGAACTTTGAAAATTGAACAGCGTATGAAATTAAACCCAAGTCAAGAGGTCAGTGAGTGAAGAAATCGTTAATGACGAGCGA
>CAZBNY010000089.1:0-7588 GCA_964493235.1 uncultured Lachnospiraceae bacterium | reverse complement strand
GTTCTCCTTGAGCCACAGTCCGGCCTTGGTCTCGATGAAATTCTCCTCTAGGGAGCCGTCGTTTGAAAGGTCGGCGGCCAGTCCGGTCTGATGCTCGCTGGCGCCCGGCAGGGCTATATATTTGCCGGTCTGCTCAAGGGCCTCCTCCTGCGTCATTCCGCCTCTTACAAAGCTGTTTACGTCGTTGTTGAACACGTCCTCCTGCCTTTCGTAGGAGCGGTATGCGCTGACTACCATCGGGGCCTCGCCCAGCTCCGTCTCCATCTCGTCAAGCATTCTTGAAAGAGATGCCGCGGCCTCGGCATTCATAAGGTATTGGGTATCTCTATAGTTTACCATTTCAGGCTCATAACTTTTTTCCACCCGGTGGCAGGAGTTGACCAGTATAAGTATTCCCGTATCAGTGAACTCTCCGGCAAATGCCGAAACGGTCACAAACAGGGACATACAAAAAGCTATAAATGCTGTTTTCTTCGACATCCGCCGACTTCCTCCCTCCTTTTTCGACTTTATATATTATAAAATGTTTTTTGCCGAATATCAATAATCAGGAGGCGGTATTAAGAAGTCTTTAATAAATAAAATTTTGTCAGAACCGCGCTTATATCTATATTTTGTCCGTTATCCGGCACAGCAAAAACGCGGCGTAAACCAACTTCGGCCGCATACTCGGTTTCGGCATAAGCTTTGCTGTCAGTTTCATCATCGGCTGACGTAAGCATATTCCATGATCCCAATGTCGTCTTCTACGACAATTATCTCGTCCACATCTATTAAATCCGGCTCTTCCGCTGTCCAAGCCGTACCCTCCCCACGTTACGCCAGGCGTCGTTGCCGCTCAAAGCTGCCGTACTTCCTCATGGCTCCATTCGCACTCGTTATGTAACACAGCCATGCACACATGTTGGTCCGGCCACAGGTCAGACTCGTTTATTTCGCTGCGCCGCATCTCGGTGTGGCATTTTTTTACAGGCATAAAAAGGCGCGTGGAATTCAATTCCATGCGCCCAAAAGCTAAAGCGGCGTAAAACCCGCCGCTTATATTATATTGGTATTTCACAATGCTCCCTGAGCCTTAGAAATATCCGCCTTTTTGACAAATATCTGATATTCCGTTGAGCATGACTGGTTCATTCCGGCCCTGTTCACAATAAGTGGGTCGGCGCCCGCTAATGAGTTTCTTGCCATTCTGTTGCCGTTGATTTCCTTTACCTTGGTCTTAAAACGTATTCCCGCTTTCTCCAACGCCGATTTCGTCTTGTAATACCTCTCCGCGTCAAAGCCGCAGTAAATTTCCTCCCAACCTAACACAACAGCCGCTCCCTGCATTTTATCAAAGAATATCTATATTTGATACAATATCGTCATATATGCCGTTTATTGTCCTTAAAAGGCGTTTTTCGCTCAGCAGATATTCCCTTGTGGCGGATCTGAGCATCAGCGCCCTGTAAAGCTCCGACGCCCTGTACTCGTCTTCCTTGGAACCGCACATTATCGCCTTTTCCCTGAGTTCTTTAAATTCCGCGATCTTTTCTGTGTCGCTCTTTGTGATGGTTTTTCTTTTTGTAATATAGTCCTTGTAAACGTCCGTATCTGTCAACACAGCCGCCAGTTCGTCTGTCAAGCCTTTCAGCCTTTCCAACGTCACTCTCTCCTTATATCTCCATAATTATCGGCAGTATCATAGGGCTTCTTTTCATCTTCTGCCAGAGGAAGTTTTTAAGGGTATCCTTGATAGTGTTCTTTATATTCGTCCAGCCTGAGATATGTCTTGTCTCGCACTTCATAAGCGCTTCGTTTATGACCTTCTTGGCCTCCTCCATAAGATCCTCGGATTCCCTCACGTATACAAAGCCCCTCGATATAATATCCGGCCCCGCGAGTATGGAACCCGTGGCTGAGTCGATCGTAACAACAACCACCATAAGTCCGTTTTCCGAAAGATTTTTCCTGTCTCTCAAAACGATATTTCCTACATCACCGACGCCAAGTCCGTCGATCAGCACCTGTCCCGAAGGGACAGTGCCGTTTATCTTGGCGTCTTTTTTGGAAATTTCCAAAACCTCGCCGATATTCATAATAAATATGTTTTCCTTCGGTATGCCCAGGGAAAGCGCCAGCTCCTTATGGCTGAGCAGATGAACATACTCGCCGTGGACCGGCATAAAGTATTTCGGCTTTACCAGCGACAGCATGAGCTTAAGCTCCTCCTGTCTGGCGTGTCCCGAAACGTGTATATCCGCGATTCCCTCGTAAACAACGTCCGCTCCCTTTCTGATAAGGTCGTTGATTACGTTGGAAATATTCTTCTCGTTTCCCGGGATCGACGACGCGCTTATGATGATCTTGTCGCCGGGCTTGATAGTTACCTGCCTGTGCTCGTTCGAGGCTATTCTCGAAAGGGCCGACATTGTCTCGCCCTGGCTGCCCGTTGTGATTATTACAAGTTTATCGTCGGGATAATTCTTTATCTCGCTTATGTCGATAAGCGTTCTGTCCGGCATATTCAGGTATTCCAGCTCTATGGACGTCTTTACGGCGTTTACCATGCTGCGTCCGATGATGGCTACCTTCCTGCCGTATTTGTACGCCGAATTTACTATCTGCTGTATTCTGTGAATGTTTGAGGAAAAGGTCGCGACCATTATCCTGTTCTTGGGCGTTTTGCTGAAAATATCGTCAAACACCCCTCCGACCGAGCTTTCCGACATGGTATAGCCCTTTCTTTCGGCGTTTGTGCTGTCGCTCAAAAGGAGCAGTACGCCTTCCTTTCCAAGCTCAGCGAATCTGTGAAGGTTCATTACCTCTCCGTCAATGGGCGTATAGTCTACTTTGAAATCGCCTGTGTGGACCACCACTCCGACGGGCGTAGTGATCGCGAGCGCGACCGCGTCGGCAATTGAGTGGTTCGTATGAATGAATTCAACCGTGAACTGACCAAGCTTTACCCTCTCCCCCGGAACTACCGTATGGAGAGTCACAAGCCTGTTGAGACCATGCTCCTTGAGCTTATTCTCCAAAAGTCCCAGTGTAAGGAGCGTACCAAAGACAGGCACGTTTATTTCCTTAAGCACGTAGGGCAGGGCGCCGATATGGTCCTCATGCCCGTGGGTAAGCACTATGCCTCTTATTTTGTCCATATTTTTCATTAAATAGGTCGTATCGGGTATGACAAGGTCTATTCCCAGCATGTCGTCCTCAGGGAACGCGAGACCGCAGTCAACAATAATTATGTCGTTGTCATATTCAAAAACCGTCATGTTTTTACCGATTTCCTGCAGGCCGCCCAAAGAAATTACTTTTAACTTTGGTTTTTTTGAAGCCAAAAAAACACCTCCTGTATATTTATTTTAATCACGCGTTTAATACCCTGCGCGTATGTAGTCCAATTAATACTCAACTTCGTATTCGTCGCTCTCAAAGGCCGCCGCTGCCGCCTCAAACTCATCGTCGTCATCGATAACGGCGTATGTTATGTCCTCGTCTGACTCGCCGACTACCTTAAGAATAGCGGCCTCAGCCTCGTCGTCCTCAATATTTTCGCTCTCGATCACAAGAATGTACTCGTTTCCGTTAAGCTCTTTCCTGTCGATAACAACGAACTCGATCTCCTCCTCGGTCTCGTCGTCTATCATAGTAATTATTTCCATTTCCTCGTCTAAATTTTCAAATTCATCTGACATTTTTATTCTCCTTTATTTTCCCTTACTGTCCAGATAGCCCTGCAAAATAAATACGGCAGCCATCTTATCTATTACGCTCTTTCTCTTATCGTGGCTCAGTCCCGCCGCCATCATGCTGTTGTTGGCCGCGACGGTGCTGAAACGCTCGTCCCAAAGCACTACCGGTATTTTCGGAAATCTTTTTTCCAAATACTCCTTATACACCCTTGTTTTTTCACAGCGGACACCCTCGGAATTGTCCAGATTTTTAGGATAGCCCAGAACTATCTCCTCAACTCCGTACTCGTCTATGATCTGTGCCAGCCTTCCCAAACTCTGCTTATGCTCCGAAGGATTGTTTCTTCTTATGATCTCAAGTCCCTGAGCTGTCCAGCCAAGAGCGTCGCTTACAGCGACCCCAACTGTCTTGTCGCCCAGGTCAAGTCCCAATATACGCACTTATTTCGTCCTTTCGTCAAAAGCGTCACGCTTTTCTTTTCAGATAATCCTTAACTATTTCCTCAAGTATCTCGTCTCTTTCCAGCTTACGAATGATGCTTCTGGCATTTTTGTGGCTCGTAATGTAAGTAGGATCGCCGGAAAGTATATAGCCAACAAGCTGATTTACAGGGTTATATCCCTTTTCCTCAAGGGCGGCTACTACCGTAAGTATTATTTTTTCCGCTTCGCTTGTATATTCCTTTTCAACCGCTCCAAAGCGCATAGTTTCGCTCATTGAATTTTTCTTTTCCATATTATCACTCCCGTTAATCCAGACTGTACCGCTATTCAGCGTTTCATTAATGATACCTTATTTTATAATATATTGGCAATATTTGCAATGCAATTAAAAAACTCTTAATATTTCACCTATGGCCGTGTCATTTTCGGCCTTAATTATTTCCACATCGGCAATTCTGTTTTTCAGGTTTTCAGAGCCTTCGGCGTTTACCCTTATATAATTGGTCGTATAGCCCTCATAGACGCCGTCCTTTATCTCTCTTTCAAAAAGCACAGGCACAGTCCTTCCGACAAACCTTTCGATGAACTCGTTTCCCATTCTGTCGCTCAGCTCTATGAGCCTTGCCGTTCTCCCGTTTTTCACCGAATTCTGTATCTGCTCCGGCATGACCGCCGCAGGCGTTCCCCTCTTGGGCGAATAGGGAAAGGCGTGTATTTTCAAGAAGCCTACCTTTTCGGCAAAGGCGAGGCTTTTCTCAAAGTCCTCGTCGGTTTCCCCCGGAAATCCGGCAATTATGTCCGTCGTCACCGCGGCGTCGGGCATATATTTTCTCAAAAGCTCCACCGCCCTCATATATCCCTCGGTGTCATACTTCCTGTTCATGCGTTTAAGCGTCCTGTCACAGCCGCTTTGCAGCGAAAGATGGAAATGGTCGCACACCTTATCCATTTTTGAAAGCTCCGACATGAATTCTTCGGTAATGATATTCGGCTCGACCGAGCTGAAACGTATTCGCTCGATGCCCTTCGTTTCCTGAACCCGTCTTATTACGTCAAGCAGAGTAGTCCCTCTTAGATCCTTACCGTAAGACGCCACGTGTATACCTGTCAGAATAATCTCCTTAAAGCCGTTTTCCGCCAAAATATGTACCTCGTCAATTATATCCTCGGGGTCTCGGCTCCTTATCGGCCCTCTGGCGTAGGGAATTATGCAGTACGAACAGAACTGCGAACAGCCGTCCTGTATTTTAAGATAGGCCCTTGTCCTGTCCGCCAGCTTACTGATGGAAAGATGCTCGAATTCCCTTTCCCTCGCTATCTCGCCGACGGTGCTTATCACACCCATCTCAGGCCGGTAGCTTTCCACAAGCTCCACTATGTCGCGTCTGCCCCTGGTGCCGATTATGAGGTTTACCCCGTCTATCTTTTTGATCTCCTCGGGAGCCGTCTGGGCATAGCAGCCCACCGCCGCCACAATGGAGTCCGGATTTTGTCTTTTCACCTTTCTTATGAGCTGTCGGCTCTTTTTGTCGCCGAAATTCGTTACGGTGCAGGTGTTTATTACATATATATCGGCAGTATCGTCTATGCTTACGATCTCGTAACCCCTTTCGGCAAAAAGCTCGGCTATGGCTTCGCTCTCGTACTGATTGACCTTACAGCCCAAGGCATGGCTCGCTACCCTTTTCATCAGCCTATCTCCTTAATTATTTCCTTCAACTTCTTTATTACTGAATTGTCGTCGTTTGTCCCTATTACTTCCTTCGCCCTGCTTCTCACATACTCGTCGGCGTTGAGCATGGCATAGCTCATTTTGGCCTCGTCAAACATCTCTATGTCGTTGAAATTGTCGCCGAAAACAACTGTTTCCTCTTTTTTGATACCAAACCTTTCCTGTATATGCTTAAGGCCCACGCCCTTATTCACATCAGGATTCAGAAAATCCAGACTGTTGTAGCCGGAAAGCGTAAGATGTACCCTGCTGCCAAATCTCGGCTCCATTATTTTCATGGAGCTTTCCCTCGGGTCAGCCGTGTCAAAAAGACCGACCTTGAATATATCGTCCTCGACGTTTTTCAGGCTCTCGACCAGCTTTATCTCATAGCCGAAAACCGGATCCCTCATTATTTCCGCCAATTGGGCATTGTCAGTATAGGAATATATTTTGCCGCATATGAATAACGCCGAACCCCTGACCTCCTCAGCCGAGTCTATTATCTCACGCACGATGGCCGGTTCCATAGGGTTAAGATACAGATCACTGTTCCTGAAATTGACATATCCGCCGTTTTCGGCAATGTATATTACGTCGTCGTCCACCGGTGCGAATTTCTTTTTAAGCGACATGAACTGCCTGCCGCTTGCCGCCGCGAACCGTATGCCCATTTTTTTGAGCTGTCCTATTATATCATATATTTCCTCGTCCAGATGTCCCCTGCTGTCAAGCAGTGTTCCGTCCATATCTGAAGCAATGAGTTTGATCATCACAATACCTCCGCTGTCATGCGCTTACGCAACCTCTTAGGTAGTATTGACATTAATTTTATATTTTATCACATTTATATAACGGAAACAACTAAATTCATCGCCGAACGTCAGAATTTTGATCCGCGATGTACGATCGAAAATATAGATATATAAATAGATAAGTAAATTATTTCAACGCTTTTTAAGCAGGAACAAAACGAAAAATGCATTATTTAAAAGGCTTTTGCCGAAGTTGTTTCCTCACTTCCGGTTTTTGCCGTTATTTCACCCACCCTTAAATATTTTCGCGGAGGGCAGTGACAGACAGACATCGGCGAAAGAAAGCAGCGGGGTTCAAGGCGTTTTTGCCGATGTAGACCGCTGTTTCCATGTCTGTCCCTTTGTCGATCCCGATACTGACGAAAGCATTCTGTTTTTATTGCGGAAAACCGAATTTAACTCTATAATGAACGAATAAGCTTTATTTTTTTGCTAAGGAGGTTCTCTATGAAAAGAATACGATCATTTTTTCTCATTGTCCTCTGTGCGGCGCTGATTGGCGGCTGCGCCCAAAGCGGCTCTCAGGAGGAGCATGACAACTCTACCGCCGAGGAAGTCACCGATACGGAAACCGGCGAAACACAAACGCCCGAAACACTTGAAACGCTCCCGTTCGAACAGTCTTTGTCGCTCATGTTCGCCAGCGGTGCCGGCGGCTGGAGCACCGATATTGTGCTTTATCCCGACGGCTCTTTTGAGGGGATCTACCACGACTCCGAGATGGGTTCCAGCGGAGAGGATTTCCCGAACGGCACAGTGTATGTATGCGGATTCAGCGGAAAATATGAAAACATAATAAAGACCGGCGATACGGCCTATTCAATGACTCTCGGCGAATTGGTCATATCCAATGAAAACGAAGGCGAATGGATAGAGGACGGCATCAAATATATACCCTCTGAGCCGTATGGAATGGAAATAGGAACGGACTTTATACT
>CAZBNY010000088.1:0-7602 GCA_964493235.1 uncultured Lachnospiraceae bacterium | reverse complement strand
TTTCCGTTTTTATTTCCGCCCTGTCAGCCTTTATTCCAAGCAGCATACCGTTTGGATTTCCCAGACTGCTGAAGGGAATAAGCCGTATGCGTGTTTTAAACGGCGTTTCCGAAAGCGTTTTGAACATCTGCACACCGTCGGCGCTGAACTCAATGTCGGGAAGCAGGCCCTTGACCGCGCTGTATTCGGCTATAACTATGTCGTTTCCGCCAAGACTGTCATTGAGCGAATTGCCTGTGTCGGCAAGGGCCCTTATTGTAGCGCTTTTTCCGTTGAGCCAAAGCACTATATTCATATACTCTTTTTTGTCACAGCGAATTTTGCGGACGGCCCTTCCAAAGAGCTTAATGGCCAGATATACCGCCACAGAGCAAAAAACAAGCATAGAATAAGAGAAGCTATCCATTATTCCGCCCGCTGTATAGCCAAATGTCCTAAGACAAAGTACGCTGAATATCAAGCCGGCGGCGGTAAAAGAAATGGCCAGCGAGACTATAATGAGCTTTATAAGCTCCGCTCTCCCGCAAGGCCCGTAGGCCAATATCAGTGAGACCGTTATTGACAGAGCCGTTACAAGCATCTGCACAAAGCCGTTTATGTAGGGACGGTATATAACTGCTATGTACACGGCTGCCCCCACAGCCGCTCCTGCTGTCAGTCTGAAAGGTCTTATTCTCTCTTTAAGGAGCATTCCGGCCGCCCATATTATTGTGAGATCCATCAGCATATTTACCGCGAATAAAATATCAACATATACGATCAAAAAAATTCCCCCAAAAGATATATATTATGATATATCTTCTGAGGGAAATATTTTGTAATATTATGGTAATTAGCAGCGTCATTTATTTACATAAAAGCTCTCGCTTATATGCTTAAAAGCTCGTCTTATCTGCTTAACAACTCGTCCCTGAAATGGCCGTTCTCATATATAACTATGCCATCGGCCGCTACTCTTCCGCAGGCAGTCATGTCGTTTATCATGTCCCAGTGTATGGCCGAATCGTTTTTGCTTCCGGCTTCCGGAAAACCGGCTCCCAGAGCCATGTGCATCGTTCCGCCTATCTTTTCGTCGAAAAGAATGTTGTGGCTGAATTTTTTGATGCCATAGTTAGTGCCGAATGCCACCTCGCCTATATACCTTGAGCCTTCGTCGGTATCTATATAGGTAAGGAGCTTTTCATTCATTGTCTCGTCGTCGCATTTTGCAGAAACTATCCTTCCGTTCTCAAAGTCCAGTCTCACGTTCTTGAACTCGTTGCCGTTCATAAGCGCCGGATAGCTGAAGGTTATATATCCGTTTATGGAGTCCTCAACCGGCGAGGTGAATATCTCTCCGTCGGGGAAATTCTCGTTTCCGCAGCAGTTTATCCATTTTCTGCCCTTCACCGAAAGCGTCAGATGGGTATCCTTTGACACTATCTCAAGGTCGGAAACATTGTTCAGGTAATTGGCCCACTTATCCTGATAGTTGGACATCTTTTTCCACTCGGCGACAGGGTCGTCCTTATCCAAAAAGCCTGCCTTATAAACAAAGTCCTCATACTCGTCAAGGCTCATGCCCGCATACTGGGCGTCACCGTTGGTCGGGAACTGTGTTCCGCACCAGCGCAGCTCGCCCGAACCCGAACGGTCGTTATATATCTTTCTGTTTTCTGCGTTTGCCAAACGTCTTTTCTTAAGCAATTCTCCGTCTATAGATGAAAGCGTGCTTATGTTGTCTGTCCCCCAGGCGCTTATCCATACGTCGGCTCTGGCGCACTCGCCAAAACGGTAGTTTGGCTGTTCTATCTGCTCCATACTGCCGTTCTTGAACAAAAACTCGTCCATATCTGGCATATCCACGAACCATCTTACGTTTCCGCCGGCAAGTATGGCCTGCTTTGTTACTTCCTTTATAAATGGCAGAGCGCTTTCCTCACCCGAAACACATACGTTGTCGCCCGGCTTTATTTTAGTTGAGTATTCAACAAGTACATTAGCCAATTTCTCAAGTCTGATATCTCTCATTTTGTGCCTCCTATTTTATTTAAAGGACTTGACATATCCTCTTTCAATGGATTATTATATCACTTGAACAAAAACTATGACAGGGATTAGTAAATATTATTTTTGTTTTTCAGAGAAAAGGCGGTCGGTGAAAGCCTCAAGCATATAATATTGAACCTGCCCCTTGAGTTCCGCGGAGGTAAAAAGCCGCGGCGTATATCCGCGTTAAGGTATTTGAGAGGACGTTTCTGCGTCAAATTGGGTGGCACCGCCGATGAACCTTGGTCCCTTTTTATTGGGACGAAGGCTTTTTTATTTTATTTTCTGACTATTGAAAGGAGAAAAAACATGGCAAAGGATAAGAAGTTTGTCGAATCCATCACTGATATGGAGGCCGATTTTCCTCAGTGGTATACAGACGTAGTTATCAAGGCCGAGCTTGTAGACTACTCAAGCGTAAGGGGCTGTATGATCATAAGGCCCTACGGCTACGCTATCTGGGAGCTTTTCCAGAAACAGATGGACGAAAGATTCAAGGCGACCGGACATGAAAACGTATATATGCCCATTTTCATTCCCGAAAGCCTTTTACAGAAGGAAAAGGATCATGTTGAGGGCTTTGCTCCCGAGGTTGCATGGGTAACACACGGCGGAGAGCAGGAGCTGACAGAGCGTCTCTGCGTAAGGCCCACGTCGGAAACGCTTTTCTGCGACCACTATAAAAACATAATTCATTCCTACAGGGATCTTCCCAAGCTCTACAACCAGTGGTGCAATGTCGTAAGATGGGAAAAAACAACACGTCCCTTCTTAAGAACTATGGAATTCCTCTGGCAGGAAGGTCACACGGCCCATGCCACACAGGAGGAATCTGAGGCCGAGACTATCAAAATGCTCAACGTATACGCTGATTTCTGTGAGGAGGTTCTGTCTATTCCCGTAATAAAGGGACAGAAAACGGAGAAGGAACGCTTTGCCGGAGCCAAGGCTACCTACACTATTGAAAGCCTTATGCACGACGGAAAGGCTCTCCAGTCGGGAACCTCGCATAACTTCGGAGACGGCTTCGCCCGTGCCTTCGGTATCCAGTACACCGACAAAAATAATGAGTTGCAGTATGTTCATCAGACATCATGGGGAACAACTACGCGTCTTATCGGAGCCATAATAATGGTTCACGGAGACAACAATGGTCTTGTACTTCCTCCCAGGATTGCTCCTATTCAGGTCGTTATCGTTCCTATCGCCATGCAGAAAGAAGGCGTTCTCGACAAGGCCAACGAGCTTAAGGAGAGACTTTCGGCCTTCCGTATAAAGCTTGACGATACTGACAAAACCCCCGGCTGGAAGTTCAGCGAATATGAGATGAAGGGAGTTCCGGTTCGTCTTGAGGTAGGCCCCAAGGACATCGAGAACAATCAGGTCGTACTTGTGCGCCGTGACACAGGTGAGAAGAAAGCCGTTTCTATGGACGATCTCGAGGCCGAAATAGAGACAATGCTTGACGAGATCCAGAAGAACCTTCTTGTCAGGGCAAAGGAGAGACTTGACGCCAAAACAAATGTCGCTACCGACATGACCGAGTTCCAAGACGCTCTTGACGACAACCCCGGCTTTGTAAAGGCTATGTGGTGCGGAGATCAGGCCTGCGAGGACGAAATCAAGGAGCTTACGGGCGCTACGTCAAGATGTATCCCCTTCGAGGAGGAACAAATCTCAGACACCTGCGTATGCTGCGGAAAGAAAGCAAAGCATATGGTTTACTGGGCAAAGGCATACTAAAATTATAGGACGGCAAGAGCCGGTGTATCTGTTTTAAACATATACACCGGCGCCAATAAAGAAAGTCCCTATGGAAACCATAGGGACTTTCTTACAAGCTAATGAGCGGATTCGAACCGCCGACCTACGCCTTACCAAGGCGTTGCGCTACCAGCTGTGCCACATTAGCACGCAGTAGTCATTATACTAAATTATTTTAAATGTGTCAATATTATTCTTCGAGATACTTTTCAAGTTTTTTCTTAACCCTTTGCAGGGCGTTATCTATAGATTTTTCCGGCTTTCCTGTCTGCTTCGATATCTCGGAATACGACTTATTGTCCAGATAAAGAGTCAGTACAGTGTTCTCAAAGGTGCTCAGGCTTTTATCAAGATGAGCCTCAATGCTCTCCTTTGCCTCCCGTCCGATAAACATTGTCTCGGGATTCGTAAAATCCGTCCCCTTGATATTGTCCATAAAGGTCTCCTGCGAATCATCGTCAAAGGCAGGCTTATTGAGAGAAATATAGTTATTCAGCGGCTGATGCTTCTGCCTTGTGGCCGCCTTTATCGCCGTAATTATTTGCCTGTTTACGCACAGGTCGGCAAAGGCCCTGAATGAGGCGTGCTTATCAGAATTAAAATCTCTGACCGCCTTATAGAGACCTATCATGCCCTCCTGTATTATATCCTCGGTATCGGCGCCTATTAAAAAGTACGCTCTGGATTTGGACTTGACGAGGGGTTTATACTTGCTCAGAATAAACTCCAAAGCCTCCTCGTCGCCCTTTCTTGTCAATTCTATTATTTTTTCGTCGCTCATAAGACAGTAGCTGTTGTCTTTTCTATCCGGCTCAGAACCGGATCCCTTTTCTTCCTCCAAAGGGTTCACCCTTTCTTTCTGCGCATCATTTCCAGCCAGGCAAGCGTTTCGGCATCGACATTGTCCATGAGCATATTGTTTTTCGCCGGCCGCTTCTCCGTATAGTTTTTCCTGATGCTTTTTTCTTCTTCCTCTATGAGCATTTTCAGCTCTCTGGCAGTGATCCTTGTTGCGCCCTTCCCCATAATAATGGTCTGTTCAAGACCGTCATTGGTCGCGACCTTCACTCTGTATTCCCTAGGTATTTTTGTAACCGTCCGCTCGATATAATGGTCGGCTGTCTCGGCCTCCTTGGTATATACGACATATATATTGTTGTATTCCGTGACCGAGCCTACGCTGCCCTTAACAAGATAGCCGTCGAAAACAAGTATCACAGTCTCGCCGCTGGCACCCTGATAGTTGCATAAAATATCCATCAGCTTGACTCTGGCACTCTCAAGGCTTACCGAGGTCAGATCCTCAAGCTCCGGCCAGGCGTGTATTATATTGTAGCCATCCACGATCAGAAATGTAGTAAGCGGCATAAATTACACCCCTTATCCTTTGTAGTGTCTCTGCCTTACGACCTCGTACATAAGCAGAGAAGCGGCAACCGAGGCGTTAAGAGATGAGATCTTTCCGTACATAGGCAGGGAAACAACAAAATCGCATTTTTCCTTCACAAGGCGGCTCACCCCGTCTCCCTCCGAGCCTATTACAAGGGCGATAGGCCCGTCAAGAGAAGCGTCAAAGCAGTCGTCCCCGCCCATATCGGCGCAGGCGACCCATATTCCCTTTTTCTTAAGCTCCTCAATGGTCCTGGAAATATTAGTTACTCTGGCCACAGGCATATACTCAATGGCTCCAGCCGATGTCTTTCCAACGACAGCCGTAAGTCCCACACTTCTTCTCTTGGGTATTATTACTCCATGCGCTCCCGCGCACTCAGCTGTACGTATAACAGCGCCCAGATTATGCGGGTCGGTAATATTGTCAAGTATTATAATGAAAGGCTTTTCGTTTCTTTCGGCCGCCAAAGCGAGAATGTCCTCCACCTCGGCATACTCATGCTCCGACACTATGGCTATGACGCCCTGATGATTTTTTGTCTGGCTCATCTCGTCAAGCTTCTGTCTGGCGACCTCCTGTATAACTATGCCCTTTTCCTTAGCCATACCGGCAATGCGGCGGATCGTACCCTCCACATTGCCCTTCTGTACCAATATTTTTTCTATATCTCTGCCGCTTTTAAGGACCTCAAGCACGGCGTTGCGTCCCTCAAGCTGGTTTTCGTTATATTGTCTATCCATTTTCCCGCTCCTTAAAACTCGCTGTTAAGCGGATATACAAGTTCAAAAAGCTCCGTTATTCTTTCGTTTTTTCCCGAAAGATATAAATACCCAAACAGCGCCTCAAGTCCTGAGGCGTGTCTGTAGTCGTTTATATCCATATTTTTAGGGTGCGTATAGGAGTTGGCGTTTCTTCCCCTTCTGAATACGGCGTCCTCCTCCTCTGTAAGCATATCCTTAAGCTTGAAATATGCCTCGCACTGACTTTTGGCGTTGACGATCTCCCTTGCCGCGGAATTCAACTTGTTTACGGGAGCGTTGCCAAGGGCAATAACTCTTGTCCTGGCAAGCACCTCATAAACAGCGTCGCCGATATATGCCAGCACCAGCGGAGAAAGCTCCTTTGGGGACACACCGTTATATTCCTTTTTCAGCACCTCTGCGAAATATTCCTCTGTCATGATCAGCCTCTGAACCACTGAACACCCTGACGTGTGTCCTTAATAGTAATTCCCATAGCCGCAAGCTCGTCTCTTATGGCGTCGGCTGTAGCGAAATCCTTAGCCTTCTTGGCCTCGGCACGCTTGGCGATAAGGGCCTCGATCTTCTCCTGCTCGGGATCCTCAGCGGCCTCATCCTTTGTCTGGAGTATACCTAAAACATTGCAAAGCTCTTCGAGCATCTTCTTAGCTGATACTGCGGCTTTCTTTGAAAAGCCCTCAGTAATTTTTACGTTTATAAATTTAACAAGCTCATAAATAGCAGTTATGGCATCGGCTGTATTGAAGTCGTCGTCCATAGCTGTCTCAAACTGCGTAAGGTATCCCTGAATGGCCGCCTCGTTCTCAGCGTCGTCGGCCTTTTCCTCAACAGTGCAGTTGTTAATGTAGTATTCAAGTGAAGCGGAGCTGTTCTTGATCCTCTCAAGGCCGTTCTGGCTGGCCTGCATGAGCGTGTCGCTGAAGTTAAGAGGCATTCTGTAATGACCGCTTAAGATGAAAAATCTGATGACCTCATAGGGGAACTTCTCCGAGATCTCTCTTACCGTAAAGAAGTTTCCGGCCGATTTGGACATCTTTTCGTTATCGACTGTGATAAAACCGTTGTGCATCCAGTATCTCGCGAAGATCTTTCCGCTGCACGCCTCGCTCTGAGCGATTTCGTTCTCGTGGTGAGGGAAAATAAGGTCTTCGCCGCCGGCATGGATATCTATAGTCTCGCCAAGATATTTCTTTGACATTACCGAGCATTCAATATGCCAGCCGGGTCTGCCGTCTCCCCAAGGTGACGACCATTTAGGCTCGCCGGGTTTCTGGGGTTTCCAAAGCACGAAGTCAGTAGGGTTTTTCTTGGCATCATCGGCCTCAACTCTTTCGCTGGCTCCGGCGATAAGCTCGTCAAGGTTCTTCTTTGAAAGCTTGCCGTATTCAGGGAAAGCCTTTGTATCATAATAGACCGTTCCGTTATTTTCATAAGCGAAGCCCTTGTCGATAAGCTGCTGGATCATTTCGATGATCTCAGGCATTTCCTGGGTAACTCTGGGGTGGACAGTGGCTCTCTTTACATTGAGGCCGTCAGCATCGTGGAAAGCCTCGGCGATATATTTCTCCGAAACCTCCTGCATTGTCGAGTTCTCCTCATTGGCTCTTTTGATGATCTTGTCATCAACATCGGTGAAATTCTGGACATATGTTACCT
>CAZBNY010000087.1:0-7848 GCA_964493235.1 uncultured Lachnospiraceae bacterium | reverse complement strand
CTCTGCAATCTCCTCATCGGAAACATGAAGCTCAAGCCTGCCCTCGTTTACGTCAATAAGTATCTCGTCGCCGTCCTTAACGATCGCAAGCGGGCCTCCCTCCGCCGCCTCGGGCGAAATATGTCCAACAAAGCAGCCGTTATTCGTTCCGGAAAAGCGTCCGTCGGTTATGAGCGCGCAGGATTTGGAAAGTCCGGCGCCGTACATGAACTTCATGGCCTTGAACATCTCACGCATACCCGGTCCGCCCTTAGGGCCTTCGTAACGTATAACAACAACCTCGCCCGGCTGGATAACGCCTCCGAGTATAGCCTCCTCCGCCGACTCCTCGCTGTCAAAGCATCTTGCCTTTCCTACGAAATGATGGAGAGCGGGGTCGATGGCGCCGGGCTTGCTGATAGCCGTATGCGGAGCCAGATTTCCCTCAAGCACGGCTACTCCTCCGGTACGGCTGAACGGCTCCTCAACGGTCTTGATTATTTCAGGATTTTCGGGATAAGCGAATTTATATTCCTCAAGGTTTTCCTTGACCGACTTGCAGGTGCAGGTCATAAGGCTTGTGTCGATGATGTCTCCCAGTCTCTGCATTACTCTGGGAATTCCTCCCGCTCTGTAGAAGTCCTCCATATCCCATTTAGCCGCAGGGTTTACCCTTGCTATCTGAGGGGTCGTCTTATTGAGCGCCTCAAACTCACGCACAACGTCCATTCCAAGCTGCGCCTCGTTGGCTATGGCGCTGAGATGGAGTACGGCGTTCGTTGAGCCGCAGATCGCCATAGTTACCTTGATGGCGTTTCTTATGCTTTCCTTTGTTATTATTTTGCGTGCCGTAATGCCCTTGTTTACCATTTCAACAATGGCCCTTCCGGCCATATATGAGCTTCTGAGCCTTTCTCCGTAAACCGCGGGGATAAGGGCGCTTCCCGGAAGACTCATTCCGAGGGCCTCAGAGAGACAGCCCATTGTGTTGGCCGTACCAAGGAACGCGCATGAGCCGCAGCCCGGACAGGCCGTATTTTCAAGGGCGCAGTATTCTTCTTTGGTTATTTTTCCTACGCTGTACATACCCTTTGCCTCGTCGGTGGAGGTGAAGTCGGCCTTTCTTCCGTCAAACTCTATACCGCCGAGCATAGGGCCGCCAACTACGACGATAGCGGGAATATCAAGTCTTGCCGCCGCCATAAGTACGCCGGGAACTATCTTGTCGCAGGAAGCCAGCAGCACAACAGCGTCAAGCCTGTGAGCCTGAGCCATTATCTCTATTGAGTTGCATATTATCTCTCTTGAAGGAAGTATGTAATTCATGCCGATATGTCCCTGAGCAACTCCGTCACAGGCGCCGATAACGCCGAACTCGATGGCTGTTCCGCCCGCGCTGTATATGCCCTTCTTAACAAATTCGCCAACCTGTTTAAGGTTAAAATGTCCGGGAACCACTGTGTTCCAGGTGTTCGCTATACCTATTATCGGTTTATTGTCAAGCTCGTTGTCAGTATAACCCATTGACTTAAAAAGTGAACGGTAAAACGGCGCGTCATCTCCGCCCATAATGATATGACTTCTTAATTCTCCCATTGGTAGTCTCTCCTTTTTTAAATAGATATATCAGTAAAACTGTTAAGTTTATTCTATATTATAGAATTCTGTTCGTCAATACTTTTACTCTAAAATTTGTCTTTTCTTTATTTTGCACAAATTATGTTTATTTTTTTGTACATAATGACGGAGCTTATTGCCAAGCGGCAAAATTTCCACTATACTTGTAATAGCATAAGAATAATAGAATATGAGGAATTATATATGGATAAGGATTTTAAAGAACTTGGATTGAACGACGCCCTCATTTCCGCTCTGGAAAAGCAGGGCATCAAAAAGCCGACAGAGGTCCAGGAAAACACTATCGGCGATATACTGGCAAAAAACGATGTTATTGTCCGTGCCGAGACCGGCTCCGGCAAAACGCTGACTTATCTTCTGCCTATATTTATGAATATAGACGTTTCGCTGCGCTCGGCCCAGTGCATAGTGCTGACCCCTACCCATGAGCTGGCTGTACAGATACACCGTCAGGCGGAGCTGTTGGCGTCAAATTCCGGTATGGAGGTACGCTCGGCGCTCATAATAGGCAACGCCGGACTTTCCAGACAGCTTGAAAAGCTTAAGGAAAAGCCGCATATAATAATCGGTTCGGCAGGCAGGATATACGATTTGATAGGCAAGAGAAAGATACCCGCCCATACAGTAAAAACGATAGTTGTGGACGAGGCCGACAGAATGCTGGATCAGATGAACGCCGACATGGTAAAGGCCATAGTCAAAACAACGCTCAAGGACAGCCGGCAGATGATATTCCTTTCGGCCTCTATGAATAAGGACGCCGTCGATACAGCTAAGCAGCTCTGCACAAGGGAGCCGGTTTTCTGCATGGCGGAGGAAAAGCTTCCAAAATCTCTCTCCCACTACTGCATAACGGCCGAGCTTAGGGACAAAATAAATATAATAAGGAAGATAGTCCACGGCGAAAAAGCCAAAAAAACAATAGTATTCATCAATAACCCCGAGAACATCGAGGTCACTGTCGAAAAGCTCTGCTATCATTCGCTGAAGGCCGTCGGTCTTTACGGCGGGATCAGGCGCGACGAGAGACGCAAGGCCATAAACGATATGTTGAGCGGAAGGGCGGAAATACTTGTAGCCAGCGACCTTGTCTCAAGGGGTCTTGATATTCCCGGAGTGACCCACATAATAAACCTCGATATTCCCGAGCATTCCACAAGCTATCTTCACAGGGCCGGCCGCGCCGGACGCAGCGGAATGAGCGGCAAGGTAATAAGTATAGCCACGATCGGTGAAAAGCGTTATGTCAACAAATGCGCCAGGGAGCTGGGTATAAAAATAGAATATGTCCAGATGAGAGAGGGAAAAATGGTCCCTGATGGAAAAAAGATTTTAAAAAATAAATAAATTTCTATTGTGCTTCTCCGAAATTTAGTATACTATATTTGCGTAACACAAATCAGATAAACAAAGGAGACTATTATGAGCGAAGAAAAATGCTGCTGCGGACATGATCACGATCACGATATGGAAGAACAAGAGCTTGATACCATAACTCTCACACTTGATGACGATACAGAGCTTGAGTGTTTTGTAGTTGGTATCTTTGATGTAGAGGGTATCGAAGGCAAGGAATATATCGCCCTTCTCCCTCAGGACGACGACACTGTGCTTCTTTACGAGTACAAGGAGCTTGAGAACGACGAGATTGAGCTTAACACTATCGAGGACGACGACGAGTTCGACAAGGTTTCAGCGGCCTTTGACTCGATCTTTGAGGACGAGGAAGAAGAGTAAAAAACAAAACGCGCCCAAAGGCTATAGGCTTTCGGGTGCGTTTTTTTACAGCTCTTCAATTTTATTTTCTCCGAAAACCTCAACGCCGTTTTCAGAAAGCAGCCTTGCCGCAATTCCGCTTCCATCGACCAGCGTTTTTGAAAACGTACCGTCATAGACCATCCCAAAGCCGCAGGACGGACTGTTTTCCTTAAGCACAGCCTTTTTACAGCCGAAAAGTCCGGCCAGATACAGCGTTTCCCCGGCCCCTTTCTTAAAGGCCGCAGTTACGTCCTCTCCGGACCTGTTTATTACGTTTCCACACAAGATTTCAGCCGGTGGTCTCGGCGTCGGAAGTCCGCCCATTATCTCGGGACAGACGGGAATAAGATCATATTTATCCTTAAGCGCGATAACCATGTCATTAGGCTTCGCCGAACCGTCATAACGGCAGGAAACCCCCAAAAGACAGGCGCTTACAAGTATTTTTTCCATATTCATTCTCCTGTTTTCAACGCCTTGCCGTTCAGCACGGCTAAAACCAGTTTTTCTCCCCTATATTCCAGCTTCAGAGAGAAAAACGGCTCGTCAGAGGCCAGCAGGTTCAAAAATATTTTGTCGCCTTCCCACATAGGCAGCTTCAGCAGGTCCCCGGTCCTTATCCATTGGAGGTCACCCTCGTCGCACTCGAGCAGTTCTCCCTCAAAGCCGTCCACAGTAAACAGATGCATATATTCCGTTTCCCACTCGTCGGAAATGAACGTGACTATTCCTCTGTATTTATAGGAAGTCACATCAAGTCCGGTCTCCTCCTTTATCTCGCGTAAGGCGCAGTCCTCCGGACTTTCCCTGTCCTCAAACTTTCCGCCTATACCAAGCCATTTATCATGTGACTGGTCGTTTTCCTTCTTTGTGCGGTGGAGCATAAGGCAGCTTCCGTCCTTTATTATATAGCAAAGCGTTGTATATCTCATGGCTTGACTCCCAGATCGGCAGGCCCGAAGCCATAGGGAAGCATTTCCTCCAGCGTGCAGACAACATAATCGTCGGCTCCTCTGGCTGATATTACCTTAAATGTCTTTGGGTCGCAGAATTCCATCATTACCTGCCTGCATACTCCGCAGGGAGCGGACATTCCGAATTCCTCCGGCTTTGCGTCCCTCATGGCGCCTATTACGGCAATAGCCTCAAACTCACGCTCTCCCTCGGAAACAGCCTTGAAAAAGGCTGTCCTTTCGGCGCAGTTGGTCGGCGTATAGGCCGCGTTTTCAATATTGCAGCCGCGGTACACCCTGCCGCCCTTAGTGAGCAGAGCCGCGCCTACCATAAAGTTTGAGTAAGGGGAATACGACATTTTTCTTGCCTCAATGGCTTCAAGAACCAATTCTCTTTCAGTCATAAAATGCACCTCCATAAAAAATATCAGGTTGGCGTACCGCCGTCCCTATTACAAAGCTAAGGTCTATCAAAACCCATTGCAGCTTCTGATTTTGATGAAGGGTGCCGACAGAGCCGACACCCTTAAAATTTGGCTTGTATTTATAAATTCTTACGCTAATGAAAGAGCAACCTTCATCATATTTGTGAAGGAGTTCTGTCTTTCCTCAGGAGTTGTCTCCAGTCCTCTCATAGGGCAGTCGGAAACGGTAAGGACACAAAGAGCGTTTTTACCCGCCTGGGCCGCGTTCATATAAAGAGCCGCCGACTCCATCTCGGCGCAGAGAACACCCATCTTTTTCCACTGCATGAAGCCCTCAAATCCTCCTGTGTAGAAAACATCGCTTGAAAGGACATTGCCTACCATATACTTGATTCCAAGCTGTTCAGCGGCCTCTACAGCTCCTCTGAGAAGCTTATAGCTGGCAATGGGAGCAAAGGTTCCGGGAAGGTTGAAATGAGAAGCGTAGTTTGAGTCCGTGCATGAGCCCTGAGCAATAACAAGGTCGCCAAGGTCAAGATCGTCATGGATAGCTCCCGTTGTGCCGATACGGATAATGTTCTCAACGTCATAGAAGTTGAAAAGCTCATATGAGTAAATGCCGATAGAGGGCATACCCATTCCGCTTCCCATAACGGAAACCTCTTTGCCGTTATATTTTCCCGTATAGCCGAACATATTTCTGACAGAGTTGAACTGTTTAATGTCCGTAAGGAAATTTTCGGCAACGAATTTTGCTCTTAACGGATCGCCCGGCATTAAGACTGTTTTAGCGATCTCTCCGTATTTCGCGGTATTGTGCGGTGTAGGTGTATTTGCAGCTGACATATTGATTCCTCCTGTTTTTCAATCGTTTATTATATTTTTCGCCCCGCTGGTGCCTATTCGGTCACAGCCGGCGTTTATGAACTCCTCCATAGCGGCCTTTGTCCTTATGCCGCCGGCGGCCTTTATTTTTACATTGCCGCCTATGTGTTTTTTGAACAGCTCTATATCCTCTATCTTCGCTCCCGCATCTCCAAAGCCGGTAGACGTCTTTATATAGTCCGCCCCGCCCTTCGTAACGCATTCGCAGAGGGCGATTTTTTCCTTCTCGGTAAGATAGCAGGTTTCAATGATGACCTTAAGGATTCTTTCTCCCGCGACCCCTTTAAGCGCCGCTATCTCCTCAGTCACCTTGTCAAAGTCTCCGTTTTTCACGTCCCCGAGATTTATTACCATATCCAGCTCGTCAGCGCCGTTTTTAACGGCGTCCTCAGCCTCAAAAACCTTTACTGCCTTTGTGCAGTAGCCCAAAGGGAAGCCGATAACAGTGCACACGTTGAGCGACGGAAAATTCCCCTTAGCGTACTTAACATATGACGGCGGAATGCACACCGACGCCGTGCCAAACTCAAGGGCCTCCTCACAGAGCTTTTTGATACCTTCTCTGTCAGAAACAGCCTTTAAAAGCGTATGGTCTATATGTTTCAATATATCTTTTGTCTCCATAAAGCACCTCCTTATTATTATATAATCGTACCATTTTAACCGTCTTATTGTCAATAAAACATAGGCTTATATTAAAATTTGTTTTTAGCCGCGTTACAAATTCTCAGTGTGATTTACTTTTTTACTGTCTTATGATAAAATTATTCTGCATTGTGAGGTGAATCATATGGTTTCAAGACAGGAAATAAAAAAAGGCGCTAAGCTCTCCCTGCATGGACATTGGGGCATGGCGGCGGCGATAGCTGCCCTGAACATATACTGCGTTCCCCTTCTGATATATTCGGCGGATAATCTGTCCAACCTGTTCAGGCGTTATCAGGCAGCCGTGATCTATCTGGGCTGGGCCGCGCAGTTTATTCTTTTGGCCTGCTTTTGTCTTGGGAACGCCTGCCTGTTTTTGGCTGTCGTCTCCGGCAGGGATGCCGACACCGATACGTTCTTCTCCGCATTTGATAACATACTGAGGACAATGGTACTGTATTTTCTCATACTCCTGTTCATATCTCTGTGGTCGCTTCTTCTTGTCTTTCCCGGCATAATAGCGGCCTACAGATACAGAATGGCCTTTTATATACTCGCGGAAAGTCCGGAGCTTTCTCCGCTTGATGCCATCAGGATAAGCAAAAACATGACCTCGGGCAAAAAATGGAGCATATTTATATTTGACCTGTCCTTCGCCGGCTGGTTCATACTCAGCGCTATTACAGGCGGAATAGCCGGAATATACGCCTTTCCATACTACAGCACATCTATGGCCGCGCTTTACCGCGAGCTTAAGGTAGAATATGTTGACAGGCGCACCTCGCAGCTCAATAATGAAAATAATTTTAACTGAAAGGAAGATAAAAATGGAAAACAAAAATCCTGTTGTAACTATCGAAATGGAAAACGGAGGCATTATCAAGGTGGAGCTTTATCCCGAATACGCTCCCAATACCGTAAACAACTTCATTTCGCTGGCCAACAAAAATTTCTACGATGGGATCATATTCCACAGAGTAATCAAGGGCTTTATGATACAGGGAGGCGACCCTCTCGGACAGGGCACAGGCGGCCCGGGCTATCGTATCAAGGGTGAGTTCTCACACAACGGCTTTACACAGAACACACTTAAGCACGAAAGAGGAGTTATTTCAATGGCCCGCTCAATGATGAAGGACTCGGCAGGCTCACAGTTCTTTATCATGCACCAGAACGCTCCCCATCTTGATGGTGAGTATGCCGCCTTCGGCAAGGTCATTGAGGGCATGGACGTTGTTGACGCCATCGCCGACACAAGGACAAACTATATGGACAAACCCCTTGAGGAGCAGAAAATGAAGAAGGTAACAGTTGACACCTTTGGTGTTGAATATCCGGAAGTAGCAAAAATGTAAGCCGGAGGATTAAGCCGGAGGCTTTAAGTTGAAATCTACGATTTCAACTTGTCTGTCGGTGATTACCATTAAAAGTTCCGTAGAAACTTTTAATGGTCAGGTTACGGCTAATTTTAGGTATAGCTCAGGCGAGGAAGTGAATTCCTCGCCTGTTTTCAGTTTTTAACCTAAAATTACCTTATATATCTTATTTTAGACACCGCAAAACAA
>CAZBNY010000086.1:0-8021 GCA_964493235.1 uncultured Lachnospiraceae bacterium | reverse complement strand
TGTTGTCCGTATCCTTGTTACGGTAATCGTACTTGGAATAACCGAGTTCCTCGTCAAGTTCCTCATCCAATACGCCTTCCAGAAGCACTGACATCATGTCACGCATAACAGAGTTCACATCGGTACCGTTTTTGATGCTGATATCATTATTTTTGAGATAATTTCGCATCATTTCTCTCATTGCTGCTTTTTGTGGGCTGTCTTTTTTTCTTGCCATAAATAAAACCTCCAAACTGTATACTTTTATCTTACATCAGTTTAGAGGTTTACACAAACTTTAGGATAGTACCGGTGGTTCATGATTTATTATTTTAAGATCTCGACTAAATTAGGCTTTATCATGCTGTAGCTTTCCTTATGGAAGCTGCCGTCTGAAGATATTATTGTGCCGTCCTCTTTGAAGAAAACAGATGACGAATGGTTTGAGATTGTCTTGTCAATATCGGCAATATCGGCCTTCATATCCATTATAACATAGGCATAGTGCTGGCTGTCCCTTATATTTCTTACTATCTGCCTTGTTTTGTCAAACACAGCCTCGCTGCATGAACTGCCGGGGATATAGAATACAAAGGAATTAGTAAAGTTTTCCATAGTCTTAAGCGTTGAATCCGAGAGCAGCTCCTCATAATTATTATCATCATATGTCATATGAGCCGCGAAAAATCTCTCATGCTTATTGAGTATATCCGCCGCGCGTGCCATATCGTCATATGAGCTGCCGGTTATCGATATAAGTATATTGCTGACCTTAGAAAGGCTTGAAATGCTTTTATCAGTTACCTCCGATGAGTCAACAAGAAGCACAAAAGCGCAGTCCTTATGCTTTTTATAAATTTTTATCGCCTGTTCGCTAAATGCCATCTCGTTGCGTATCTGATAAAGATATACGCCGAGGGCCTTTCCCTGGGTAACTATGCTGTCCGTAAATTCTGACCATTCCTTATCGGCGCTGGAAAAAATGGAGATGCACCAGGGAACATTGATGCCAAGCTCCGATTCTTTTTCCTTGACCTTTTTCGCGCCGCTCGCGCAGCTATTGTAGCCGACATTGAGAGCAAATTCCTTAAAATATTCATCTTTAACATTATCGGAAATATTTTTTATAAGCCTGTAATATGCGCTGCTTTGGTCCGTAAGCATCTTCTGGACCATTGTGAAAAGTGTTTTGCTGAAATTTCCTCTTTGCAGATTCAATACCAAATCTACCGTATTACGAAATCCTCTTTCAGGATCGTTTTTTATATCTTTCATAGCTTTGCTAAGCAATGTATCTATCATTGCACGGGCCATTCGATCCCTTTCCATAACATATCCACCCCTGAACTCAAAATCATCATTAATATGATACATTTGAAGAACCAATATTTAAAGGGACAAATTATTGACCTTGTCCTAAAAAACACCACAAATATATAAAAAATATCTGCTTTTCTTATTCCAATCGATATTTAAATGCACATTAATTGAAAATAAGCCGTGAAAATTATATAATTATAGTATATAAGTGATAAAAAATTAATTTACGGAGGATATAAAATGAAGGTGGATATAAACAAAAACGAGAATGATAAGCTGATCATTCCTGATATTGATCCGGAAAGCAAAAACGAGATACAAATACAGCTTAACGAGTTTATGGCTGTCCAGCAGCTCTACAGAGCGGCCATAAAGGAGATTATGACTAAATTTGAGATACTTGATGATGAATTTAAGGTAAGATATGATTATAACCCGATACATCAGATCGAGAGCAGGCTGAAATCTCCTCAGAGCATACTGGAAAAGCTTAAAAGAAAAGGCTTTGACATATCGGTAAGATCAATAAAGGAGAATCTCTTTGACGTGGCCGGCATAAGGGTGATATGCAACTATGCCGACGACATATACAGAATAGCTGAAATGCTTACAAGACAGGATGACATAACCCTTATCAGAACCAAGGACTATATTGAGCATCCTAAAGAAAACGGCTATAGGAGCCTGCATCTGATCGTGTCAATCCCCATCTTTCTCGCGGAGAAAACCGAAAACGTCATGGCTGAGATACAAATCAGGACTATAGCGATGAATCTGTGGGCAAGCCTTGAGCATGAGCTGAAATATAAGTCAGATGAAGATGTCTCGGACGAGCTTAAAAAACGGCTTAAGGACAACGCCGAAGCCGTTGCTAAGATAGATATGGAAATGCAGTCGATATTCAGGGAGATAAAAGAAAAGGGCGGCAAAATGACCGCAGCGTAAAATACAGGGAAATGAGATAGAACGGAAGGCGTCAAGGAGCTTTTCAAAATCTAAGGAGGCTTCTTACATCACGCTAAAAAACAACGGGCGGCGTAAGGAGCGTCCGAAAAAGAAAACATAGAAATAATTAAAAGTCCTAAATAGGGCGGAGCGCAAGCCAAAAACCGCAGCGACCGACATTTAGGGCTTTTTAGTATATGTGGTTTCTTATGAGGGCGCGACATAATGCTAACCCGTGCATATTCGTTATAATACTGATCTTGAGGTGTCCCAAAAGTTATGAAATGACTTTTGGGACACCTTTTTTGTTAAATATTTTCGTCAAACAGCTTATAGTAAATCCATCTTTTATACTTTTCAACAGAAGCGAGGTCGTCAGACTTAAGTGTGTCCGTTATCGTTCCGTCAGAGTAAACGTACCAGTTGAGAGCCGCTACGGGTATCCTCGTCCTCAGCTCATTTACGTAGGAAAAGAGAGGGGATATATCACCCATGTCGAGAAGCTCCATTACATACGCCCCAAGATAAAACGAGCTTATCACCATGTCGTCGGGCATATACAGACTCGCGGCGTTTGAAGCTATGTCAGTTGACGCAAGGGCGGCCTCATTGGCCCATATAAAGTAGGGAGTCTCATATGCTTTAAGAAGCTGCCATTCGTTTCCGTTCATGTCTATATCGGGTCTGAATTGCGAGAAATACGACATTCCGTTAGAGAAACCGGGAAGGTGGTCTCCGAAGAACACAAGCACTACCGGCTCCTCACTGGATTCAAAGTAAGTAACAAGCTCCTCAATCTGGGCGTCGGCGTCGTCAATGCCTTCGAAATACCCTGAATATATCGCTTTTTCCTCGTCGGTAAGCTCAACATCGGTCGAGAAATTTGTCTCAAGGTCGTTATACTTTTCCTGATAAGGCCCGTGGTTCTGTATAGTTACGCAGAACTCGAAAAACGGAGCGTCGCTGTCAGAAACATGTTTTTCAAAATTATCTATAATCGAGTCAGCCGTGACCTTATCGGATATATAGCCGCCCTTATTCTGCGTTTCCGGGTCAAAGTCATTCTCAAGGTAGAGAAAATCGTCAAAGTCCATATTATCGAATACGTTGACCCTGTTATAGAACCAGCCGTACCCGGGGTGGATCGCAAGGGTATCATAGCCGATCTGCTTAAGCAGCCTGGGAAGTGCTTCCATCGGCCTTCTTACAAAATTATAGGATACCTGCGAGCTTTCTATATATTTTGTCGAACAGGCCGTAAGAACATCAAATTCAGTATCAGAGGTACCGCCGCCGAAGTTTGGCACAACTATATGTCCTGAAATAACGTCGTCCCTTTCTATAAAGCTGTTGTAAAACTCCAATGGATCCCCATATCCTTCAAAATTCAGAAAATCCGAATTGCTTATGTCCGAAAACGCCTCACTCATAATCATTACCACATTGGGCTTGCTTATATCATCGAACTGCTCGTAATCAACGTCCGAATCAGAGGAGATAAATTCCGATTTGTTGTAATTTGCAGGCTTACTGACCCTCATATTATTTATATCATATAGGAAGCTGTACAGATAACCTTTAGAAATATACTGGTTTACCTTAAAGTATATATTTCCGTCTACCTCAAAGCTGTCATATATTTCAGAGCTGGAATAGACCGTGGAAAGCATGGCAAAAAAACATACAACACATCCAACAGCGCCGATAATCCTTTTCTTTAATGTAAGGCTGTCACTTTTTCTGATAAAGAGGAAAGCAAAAACACAGACAAGTATTACTATTGACAGGGCAACAATACCCAATATCGTATACAGTCTGTCATAGCTTGAGAGCAGCGACTTGACCTCTGTAATAAATACCAGATCACTCGGAACAAATGGGTCCTGCCTGAGCTTTATCTTCTGTCTGTTTATGAAAGCTGCCGCAAGAAAAAACATAAGCGGGACTCCGGAAGAAAATAAGCAGTTGCCCGTAATAAAATAGACGAGCAGCATAAGCAAAAGCACCGGAACATAATTCAGTATAAATAATAAGGGCTGACGCAAAGTCATTTTTAGAAACGTCATAACAGAACCGGGTGAGATATAAAACATAAATCCGGTAGTAAAAAGCGAAAAGAAAACGATTATAATAACCGATACTTTTATATTAGGTCTAAGCTTTTTAATTCTCATTTGTGCGCCTCCTTAAAGTTTAAGAAAAGTTTCGCCCTTATACAATACCCCTTTTGTCCCCTATATGCAAATGGTTTTTACAATTTTAATGCATTTTTTAAAAGAAAACATTAATAAAATCTTAAAAAATACTTTTATATTGTAAAAAAGAAGAAATTTTGATATAATAGCTTAGTTAAATTAATCTTAGAATATTTGATAATAAATGGGGAGAATATCGGTGGATAAAAAGGAGAATTATAAAAACAGACGAAGAAGAAAAAAACTCATAGGAAGATTTATGCTTACTGTTTTTGTCATCGTGTTTGTGTTTTCGGCGGTTTTTGTGCTTGCGGCTACGGCCTTTAAGTCCCAAAGGGAGAAACAGGAGGCGCTAAATTCATCGGTAAAAAGCGATCTCGACACGACGATCGCGGATAACAAAATCAATGTGGCTATAATAGGAAATGATGAGGACGAAATACATTCTGATGTTATTTTTGTAGTATCTTTCGATACAACGACGGGCGAGGCCGCTTTTGTCTCGGTTCCGAGGGACACGCAGGTATTTATGAGCGACAGTATTATGCTTGATATGCAGAACAACGGCAGGGGAGATTATATCCCTACTAAATACGGCACGACAGGAGAATGTAAGATCACGGAGCTTTATGCCTATGCCGGCGACAAAAACAACGAATATATTGTGGCGACGCTTGAAGACCTTTTTGATATCGATATCGACCATTATGTTCAGATAAATCTTGTGGCTTTCAGAGAGATAGTCGATGCGGTCGGCGGAGTTGACATGACCGTTCCTATGGATATGTACTGGGATATGAGTGACAACGGCGGACCTATCATTGACCTTAAGGCGGGTTATCAGCATCTTGACGGCGATAAGGCCGAGCAGCTTGTAAGATACAGAAAGGGTTATGCCCAGCAGGATATAGACCGAATAAACACACAGCACGATTTCATGCTGGCCCTTATGAGCAAAATATTTGATTCGGAAAATGTTGTTTCCGATCTGACAAGCGTTATCAACGCCGTATATAAATATGTAAAAACAGATATATCTCTTGGAGACTGCCTGAGCTATCTTAAATACATATCGATTATAGATATGACTAAGATATCTATGGAAACGATACCCGGCGAGGCGGAAAATATGTATATTCCGGACTACGAAGGAATAAAGGTGCTTTCTGACAGGGTATTTAGGGGAATAATTCAGGAGGAGCCTGAGATCACGACTGTTTCCGACAGCAAGCAGTATACTATAGAAGTTTCAAACGGAGGCAATATCATCGGCTACGCCGCTAAAACCCAGGAAAGATTAAACGGTCTTGGCTACGACGTGACAAAGATCACCACCTGGTACGGAAATCAGCAGGACACAACGATAATTTATGTGCCTGAGGACGGAATTGGCGAAGATCTTGTGAGCCTGTTTACTGACGCCAAGGTTGTCGTTGATCCATCGGCGATCGACGGAGGCACTGATATAAAGATAGTTATAGGTCTTATAGAAAGCTGATTTTAGGAGATTTGAAAAGATGTTTGGAAAAAAGAAATCTGCCGCGGCTGCCGGCAAGGTTAAAAGAAAAAATCCTGTGGCTACTTTTATAAAGACAGTGTTTATAATAGTTGTCTGCTTTATCGCTCTGTCCTTCATAGGCGTTTATGCCTATACAAAGGCCACCTATACGCCTGAAAAGGGTTACACTAAGCCCCCAAAGGTCACTGAGGTACTGGGAGAAATGCTCAAGAGCGATAATAATATTAATGTGAATATTCTCGTGTGCGGCGTCGATGAGGACGAAACGAGGACAGACGTTATATTCGTAGTCAACTTCGACAGCGAAGCCGGAACCATCAAGCTTTTGTCGATACCCAGAGATACCTATACGGAGGTCCTTCCGGCGGTCAAAACAAAAATAAGCGAAGCCGGAAAATCAATACCCAGCGTAGTTAAGTTAAACGCTGTTCATGCCTACGGAGGAGATAAGGTCGGTATGGAATGTCTTGAAATGCAGATAGAGGATCTTTTGGATATTGAAATAGATAATTACATTCTTTTTAATATTGAGGCGTTCAGAACTGTTGTTGATATAATCGGTGGCGTTGATATGTATGTACCGTACAATATGTATTACACCGATCCGGAGCAGGGATTGTATATAAATCTCAAGGAAGGCCAGCAGCACCTTGACGGCGATAAGGCCGAGCAGCTTGTGAGAAACAGACAGTATGTGACCGGCGACTTAGGCAGAATCGAGGTCCAGCATCTGTTCCTTGAGGCGTTCGCGAAACAGGTGCTTGACACAGATACACTTGTCAGCAACGCTCCAGAGCTTATAAAGGCGGCCTTTGAGTATCTTAAGACTGATATGTCTATCGGAGATATGCTCGGATACGCTAAGTATATAAACACTCTTAAGTCAAGTGAAATACTTACGGATACGGTCCCAGGCTACGCCGAGACAATAAACGGAGCAAGCTATTATATTGTAGACATGAGCTCAGTGGATCAGACCGTTGACGAGATATTCTACTCCGGCGGAGAGTACCTGACTTCAAGCAAGCACAAAAATATACAGATCGCCAACGGCGGAGATATAGTCGGTCTTGCCGGAAGAACAAGGGACGTTCTTGAGGCCGAAGGCTTTACCGTAAGCGGAATATATACCTATAAGGGCGAGAAAACCGATTATACAAGGATCATAGTCAAGGAAGAAGGGCAGGGACAGGATCTGCTGCCGTATTTTGACAACGCCGTGATAATAATCGACGATCTTCTTCTGGGAGGAAACGACGATATTCTTATTATCCTTGGTCTGGAGCAGGGTGAAGTCGTTGTGCCGGAGGATATATCAGAGGTAGAGTAAAAATGGAAAAGGGTTATTCTTATCTTTTAAAAAATCTTTCAGACTCGATATTTGAGATGATGCTAAAGCTGGGCGAAAGGCATAACAGCAGTATGTGCATATACTATACGGCTGATCTGGCGGCGTATCTTATGGGAGTATCTGAAAATGACGTGGACTCTAAAATGGCTGATTTCAGACCGTTCATTGCCGGTGAGCTTGGACGTTGCGACATTGAGAAGGCGTCCGACGGAAGGATAGGTATAAGAGTCTATTCCGACGGGATAGACAAAATAATGGAGAGCAATCCCAGAAAGCATTTCCTTAATGAGCTTATCGAGAAAATAAGAGACAGACACTGCTCGATCGACGAGATCAGGGAAATTTTTGAAAAGGAAAGCGCTGAATATATATGCGAGGAAATAGACGACTCGGAGTTTCAGTATGTTGTCTATTTTAAGGACAAAAACATTGATGAATACAAATACTGCTTCACGTTTGACGTTATGGGCAGCTATTATCACAGACTGATAGACTATGATTTTGACAGGCTGGTGCACCATAGCTGTGAACTTGAGCATTAATATGAGGAATTATCCTGCATCAGATAAGTAATGGCTTTCTGAAAGTGTGGGATAATTTTTCATTTGCGGAAACGTAATTATTACAATTTTATTAATAATTTATAACAAATAATCTTACATAAAAATATTATGTTAATATAAGTATACGGTGGTAATTATGAGAAACTATA
>CAZBNY010000085.1:0-8090 GCA_964493235.1 uncultured Lachnospiraceae bacterium | reverse complement strand
AAAAAACAGAAAGAAGGCTTTTGCCGGCTGCTCAGACCGCGGATAGCGCTGATACGGGCGCCGGAGGGCACGGCCGAGGGAAAATGGGCCTCATAGCATAAATGCAATAAGACCTGTTATTTATACCTCTTTATAAACAGTTTCTATGACACGCTCCTTCGGCATTCGATTTAAGAGAACCAATTTTCTTAAGCAGAATGCCTTAACGGAAAGGTTCGAAAAACCAAAAGGTTTACGAATCCGCGGAGCATCTCCGCTCTTTTCCCCAAAAATACGGAGTTCTCATGGTATAAATACAATGAGGATCTGTTGTTCATAAATCTGTTTATTCCCGTAAAAATGAGGACGGCTTTTGCCGTCCTCCATAAATGTCAGCTTACGCTGTTATCAGCGCATACCTGTCATCTGTTTTTCCTGAGCTTCGATCATCTTTTTAACCATGTATCCGCCTACATAACCGTTCTGAGCAGATGTGAGATCGCCGTTGTAACCCTTCTTTAAGGGAATATTAAGCTCCTGTGCTACTTCGTATTTGAACTGGTCAAGTGCCTCTCTTGCTTCGGGCACTTCTGCTCTGTTAGAACCTCTTGTTGATGACATTATAATCAACCTCCTGATTTTTGTTTCGTTCGATTAGTAACTTTTTTAGTTACGATAGTATTATTTCACGGGCGGAAATAAATATAACAGGCAGTTTTTGGGCATATGTTGTAAAAATTTAGGACGCCGTTCGGTTGCTGTTTGGTTATATACAGTTTATACTGTTTATAAAGATTTTTTAAGGAGGCAAACTATGGACGAGGACAGAAAAATATTGAGAAGGTCATTTAATTTATTGGCGGTCGTTTTGATCATATATAATTTTTTATTCAACGCCGGAGTGTATATTACCGACAATGCGGTGTTTTCGGTAATGGAAAACCTGCACCCCGACATGAGCTATGAAAGCATTTACGATTTTGTTTACTACAGCGGCCACGCGCTGATCTGCGGAGCGATAGTATCGGTTTTGGCGGCGTATATCTGCTGCCGTCAGGTCCCTTCTTTTAAGAGGGAGCAAAAGGCCGGGTTTAAAACAATACTTAAATTTTTTGTAATAATGCAGGGCATACAGATGCTTTGTATGTACGCCTTTGAGCCGGTTCAATATATTATATATATGCTGGGCTTCAATACGGACGCGGCAGCGGAGGCGGCAAGCGCACCGTCAATATATTTTTCAAGCCTTGTATACTCTATCGTTGTCGCTCCGCTCTCCGAGGAGCTGTTCTGCCGTGGCCTGGTCATGAGGAAAATGGAGAGATTCGGCAGCCTGTTCGCCGTGATAATGTCGGCCCTTCTGTTCGGACTGATACACGGAAATATTGTCCAGCTTCCGGTCACATTTGCGATGGGAATACTGTTCGGGATCCTGACCCAGAGATATTCGCTGGGTGCTGCCATAGTTCTGCATATGCTCAACAACCTTTTTGTGGAGCTGATGGGCAATCTGACCTATATATCGGACGCCGTATGGGCAGCCGATATGCTGTTTATGTTCATCTGCTTCGCCGTTACGATATTTTTGTTCGCGAAGCATTTTTCGTCATTCAAGGAATACTGGCATGAGAATAAGCCGGATAAGGAGCTTGTAAAAAGCTTTTTCACAGCTCCGCTTATGCTTATAGTAATAATTTACCTGGCGTTTATAACTATACTTAGTGTTTCACCGATGTGAGAGGAGGAGACTATAAGAAAGCCGAGGTTATTATTGAAAAAGCCAACCTTCTTGACGAGCATCGGGAAAGCATAAGACTTACAGTTTTTGCCTACGGAAACGGACATGACAGCATAGCTGCAAGGGCCGCTGAATGGAATGAGGGAACAAAGGCATATATCGCCGATCTTTTAGAAATAAAACATATCAAATTCGTGACGGACAGCGGCATATGTATAGATGATTGACAAAAACTGAATTTGGCTGAATTTCTCCCTTGACAGTACATAATACAAATGATAAAATATCTCCGGTGTTTAGAATGGAAACGGAGGCTATTCAATGGACTGTGTATTAAAAAACGCGAACGTATACATTGATAATGAGTTTAGAAAGACCGACGTCTTTATAAAAGACGGCATCATTGTTTCCTTTGACAGCGGCTTCCAGAACGGTGGCGGCATTGTTTCTTTTGATTTTAATAATAAGTATATTTTTCCCGGTTTTACAGATGTTCATGTTCATCTCAGAGAACCGGGTTTTTTATGCAAGGAAACAATTAAGACGGGAACGATGGCGGCGGCACACGGAGGATATACCTCGGTATGCGCCATGCCTAACCTTAAGCCTGTTCCCGACTCTGTGGAGTCAATAAAGAAAGAAACAGACATAATTGACAAAACGGCGGTCGTACACGTATACCCTTACGGCTCTATTACGGTGAACGAAATGGGTGAGGAGCTTTCCGACATGGAGGGAATGGCGAAATATGCCGTAGCCTTCTCCGATGACGGCAGGGGAGTACAGAGAAACGAAATGATGAAGGAGGCTATGCTCAAGGCTAAGTCTCTGGGGAAAATGATAGTCGCCCACTGTGAGGACAATACACTGCTGGAGGGCGGCTATATCCATAAGGGCAAATATGCCGAGCTTCACGGGCATAAGGGTATCTGCTCCGAGAGTGAGTGGAAACAGATAGAGAGAGACATAGAGCTTGTCAGGGAGACAGGCTGCGCGTATCATGTGTGCCATATATCAACAAAGGAAAGCGTTGAGCTTGTGAGAAAAGCCAAGGCCGAGGGCTTAAGCGTAAGCTGTGAGACAGGCCCTCACTACCTTGTGCTCAACGATATGGATCTTCAGGAGGAAGGACGCTTTAAGATGAATCCGCCGATAAGGGACGAGAGCGACAGGCTTGCGCTTATAGAGGGCGTTAAGGACGGAACAATAGAATTCATAGCTACGGATCACGCGCCCCATACAGCCGAGGAGAAGAGCAGAGGACTTAAGGACAGCCTTATGGGAGTTGTCGGACTGGAAACGGCTTTTCCGGTAGTATATACCGAGCTTGTGAGAAAAGGCGTTATAACTCTTGAAAAGCTTATGGAGCTGTTCAATACTAACGCTCGGGAAAGATTTGGAATAGGAGTTCCCATAGCTGTGGGACAGCCTGCTGACTTGACGGTGTTCGACCTTGAGGAGGAATACACGGTCGATCCGGCGGAATTCCTTTCAAAGGGCAGAAGCACACCCTTCGAGGGCAGAAGGGTTTACGGAAGGTGCCTGATGACGATGGTGGGAGGAAATATAGTTTATAAAAGGTGATATTATGAAGAAAAGCATTTTTACCGTGCGTGAAAATAAAGAGATAGCGCGGATTACCTATAAAATGATACTTGAGGGCGATACCTCAGCCATAACCGGCCCCGGACAGTTTGTGAATATCAAGCTGGACGGTTTTTTCCTCCGCAGGCCAATATCAGTATGCGGCTATGACGATAACAGTCTTACTATAATATACAAGACTGTAGGAAGGGGAACCGAATATATGGCAGGTCTTGAGGCAGGCGCTGAGCTTGACGTTCTGACGGGTCTAGGCAACGGCTATGACCTGAAAAAAAGCGGAGACAGACCGCTGCTCATAGGCGGGGGAGCGGGAGTTCCGCCTATGTACGGCCTTTGCGAAAGGCTGATCGCCGATGGCAAGAAGCCGACTGTGATAATGGGATTTAATAAATCAGATGAAATATTCTATGAGGAGGAATTTAAAGCGCTCGGAGCAGAGACCGTGATAGCTACAGCCGACGGAAGTGTGGGAATAAAGGGATTTGTGACCGACGCGATGAAGGACATTGACTATACATATGTGTATACCTGTGGGCCTGAGCCTATGTTAAAGGCGGTATATAATACTATGAACACAAGCGGACAGTTCAGCTTTGAGGAAAGAATGGGCTGCGGCTTTGGAGCCTGCATGGGCTGCAGTTGTGAGACTAAATACGGAAATAAAAGAATATGTAAGGACGGCCCTGTTCTTGAAAAGGAGGAGATAATATGGTAAATACGAGGATCAGTCTCAGCGGACTTGAGCTTGACAATCCGGTTATCCCCGCCAGCGGTACATTCGGCTACGGCTATGAGTTTGCCGAGCTTTATGATATAAATATTCTGGGAAGCTTCTCCTTCAAGGGAACTACGAGGGAGCCCCGTTTCGGAAATCCCACGCCGAGGATAGCCGAGTGCCCAATGGGAATGATAAATTCCGTCGGACTCCAAAACCCGGGCATAGACAGGGTAATATCGGAGGAGCTGCCTAAGCTCAAAAAATGCTTCAATAAAAAGGTAATAGCCAACATAAGCGGATTTTCGGTTGACGAGTACGCCTACTGCTGCGAAAAAATAGACAAGGAAGAGCAGGTCGGCATTATAGAGGTAAATGTAAGCTGTCCGAACGTACATGACGGAGGAATGGCCTTCGGCACGTCGGCGGAGGCCGCGGCGCAGGTGACAAAGGCCGTTAAAGCTGTAACAACAAAGCCGGTATACATTAAGCTCAGCCCCAACGTAACAGACATTGCTTCAATAGCAAAGGCCTGCGAGGAGGCGGGAGCCGACGGCATAAGCATGATAAATACCCTGCTTGGCATGAGGATAGACCTGAAAACAAAGAAACCGGTCGTTGCCAACAAAATGGGAGGCTTTTCGGGAACAGCCATACTTCCGGTGGCGCTTAGAATGGTTTATCAGGTGTATGAGGCCGTTGATATCCCGATCATCGGAATGGGCGGTATCACTACAGCCGAGGATGTAATAGAAATGATGCTTGCCGGAGCGACGGCTGTACAGGTCGGCGCGGCAAATCTTATCGAGCCGTATGCCTGCAAAAACATAATAGAAAACCTTCCGGAAGTAATGGAGAAATATAAAATAGACGATTTAAAGAGCATTATCGGAGGTGCGCACTGATGGGTAAAGACGTAATAATCGCTTGTGATTTCAACAGCGCTGAGGAAACATTCGCTTTCCTCGATAAGTTCACCGGCAAAAAGCCGTTTGTGAAGATCGGTATGGAGCTTTTCTATGCCGAGGGACCGCAGATCGTAAGGGAGATCAAAAATAGAGGACATAAAATTTTTCTGGACTTAAAGCTCCACGATATTCCCAACACCGTTATGAAGGCCATGAGGGTGCTTTCAAATCTTGATGTTGACATGGTAAATATCCACGCGGCCGGAACCATAGCCATGATGGAGGGCGCGCTTAAGGGCCTTACGAGAGAGGACGGCACAAGACCAATGCTTATTGCCGTTACCCAGCTCACATCGACGGACGAGGAAAGAATGCAGAAGGAGCTTTACATAAACAGGAGTCTTGAGGAAACGGTAATGCACTACGCGGAGAACGCAAAGACGGCCGGCCTTGACGGTGTCGTATGCTCGCCGCTGGAGTCGGAAAAGGTACACAGCGTATGCGGAACAGACTTCGTGACAGTGACACCGGGTATCCGTTTCGCCGACGGCGACAAGGGGGATCAGGTAAGGATAACTACTCCCGCCAGAGCAAAGGAGATAGGCTCGGACTATATAGTGGTAGGCCGTCCCATAACACAGGCTGACGACCCTGTTGCGGCCTATGAGAGATGTATTGAGGAATTCGTAGGATAATAAAGGAGAGGTAAAAATGGAAAAAATACAGAAGCTCATCGCTAAGGACCTGCTTTCTATCGGCGCGGTATTTTTAAGGCCGGAGGAGCCCTTTACATGGGCAAGCGGAATAAAAAGTCCTATTTACTGCGATAACAGGCTTACGCTTACGGCGCCCAAGGTAAGAAACGACGTTGAGAACGCCCTCGCGCAGGTGGTCAGGGAAAACTATCCCGAGTGCGAAGTGCTTATGGGAACAAGCACAGCCGGTATCGCCCATGCCGCTATTACCGGACATATTCTGGATATGCCTATGGGCTATGTGCGCTCAGGCAACAAGGACCACGGCAGAAACAACAGAATAGAGGGAAAGCTTGAAAAGGGACAGAAGGTAGTCGTTATCGAGGACCTTATTTCCACAGGCGGAAGCGCCGTAGAGGTTGTCGAGGCACTTAGAGAGGCAGGAGCCGAGGTGCTTGGCATCGCGAGCATATTCACCTACGGAATGGCGAAGGGAGTAAAAAAGCTCGCTGACGCCAATGTTAAAAATATAAGCCTTTCAAACCTTGACGCCCTTGTTGAGGCGGCCGCCGAGGAGGGTTATATAGAGAAATCGGATATTGCAAAGATATTGAAATTCAGGGATAACCCCGATGATGAAAGCTGGATAGGAGGAGCAAAATGAGGAGCCTTATAGATATTCTTGATTTGTCAACAGAGGAGATCGAGGAGCTTATAAGCACGGCTGATGATATAATTGCCAACCACGGCAAATATTCGGAGATATGCCACGGCAAAAAGCTGGCGACTCTTTTCTTTGAGCCTTCGACCAGAACAAGACTTTCGTTTGAGGCGGCGATGCTGGAGCTTGGCGGAAGCGTTCTCGGATTTTCCGAGGCCGCAAGCTCATCATCATCAAAGGGCGAGAGCGTTTCCGATACGGTCAAGGTAGTAAGCTGTTATGCCGATATAATCGCCATGCGTCACCCGAAGGAGGGAGCCCCGCTGGTAGCGTCTATGAAATCCGACGTGCCTGTTATAAACGCCGGCGACGGAGGACATAACCACCCCACGCAAACACTTACAGACCTGCTTACGATTCACAGAGAGATGGGAAGGCTCTCAAACCTTACCATAGGACTTTGCGGAGACCTCAAGTTCGGCAGAACGGTACATTCGCTCATAGCGGCCATGTCAAGATATGAGAATATCAAATTTGTGCTCATCTCACCCGACGAGCTTAAGCTGCCGGATTACATAAAGGTGGACGTGATCGAGAAAAAGGGCATTCCCTATGTGGAAAATCCCGATCTTGAGGCCGCTATGCCGGACCTCGATATTCTTTACATGACAAGGGTGCAGAGAGAAAGATTCTTCAATGAACAGGACTATATAAGACTTAAGGACAGCTATGTGCTTACGCCCGAAAAGCTTAAAAACGCGAAGGAAACAATGAGGATACTCCACCCGCTGCCCAGAGTAAACGAGATCTCGGTAGCTGTGGACGATGATCCCAGAGCCTGCTATTTCAGGCAGGCGTTAAACGGAAAGTATATACGAATGGCGCTTATTCTTAAGATGCTTGGACTGGAGGCGTAAACATGACTATAGACTCGATAAAAAACGGTATAGTAATAGATCACATACAGGCCGGAAAGGGAATGTATCTTTATGATGTTCTCGGCCTTGAGAAACTGGACTGCTCGGTTGCGATAATCAAGAACGTGGGCAGCCGGAAGATGGGCAAAAAGGATATTATAAAGATAGACAGCATGATAGATCTCGACCTTGATGTCCTCGGTTATGTTGACCCGGGCCTTACGGTAAATATAATCCGTGACGGAAAGACGATCGAAAAGAAACATCTCCAGCTTCCCGAAAGGATAAAGGGAGTTATAAAATGCAAGAACCCCAGATGTATCACATCGGTTGAGCAGGAGCTTGAACACGTATTTAAGCTGACAGACAGGGAAAAAGGAATTTACAGATGTATATACTGTGAGAGCAAGGCAAAAAAGTAAGTTGATGGGCCGAAGGGTTCATGAACAGGACTTTCGTTTAAGTTAATAGGTCAGGCGCGGAAATAAATTCTGCGCCTCAGATTACCGACAAACCCGCCATAAGGCGGGTTTTGTCAGTAATCTGAGGGATGTTATGTCTTCTTTTTGTGTAATCTCGGCATAAAAGCGTTGTATTTGTTTGAGAATAATGATAAAATAATAAAAATAAGATCAGGAGCGGTTATTATGGACGACTTTACTCACATCAATGATCAGGGCAGAGCCAGAATGGTCGATGTCTCTGATAAAGAAATAACAATGAGGACAGCTGTGGCTGTCGGGAAAATATATATGAATAAGGGAACTGTTGACCTTATAAAAAGCGGCGGGATAAAGAAGGGCGATGTGCTTTCCGTAGCGCAGGTGGCGGGAATAATGGCGGCAAAGCGTACATCTGAAATAATACCTATG
>CAZBNY010000084.1:0-8235 GCA_964493235.1 uncultured Lachnospiraceae bacterium | reverse complement strand
AGCTTATCGAGATAAGCAAGGACAAATGCTATGAGCTGAATGAGACGCTTCCGGAATGTGTGATCATAAACGGCGACGGCAGTGACTATGAGCTGCTTGACGAGGAGAATATGTCGTCCTTCTCATCTGTTGTTACGATAACAGGACGTGACGAGGAAAACCTGCTTACGGCCCTTTACGCCTCCAGAGCCGGCGTTCCCAAGGTCGTCGCCAAGATCAACAGGGCAAGCTATGACGACATAATCGAAAGCTTTGGAATAGACAGCGTGATAAGTCCCAAAAACCTGACCGCCGTTCAGATAGTAGGCTTCGCGCGCGCTCTTAACAACTCCATTGACTACGCGAACATCGAGGCGCTATACCACATAGTTGACGGCAAGGCTGAGGCGCTGGAGTTTTTGGCGAATGACAGGACGCTCAACCTCGGCATTCCGTTCAAGGATATAAAGTTTAAAAAGAATTTCATAGTGGCTGCCATAGAAAGGAACGGCAAGGTCATTATACCCGGAGGAAACGACTATATTTTAAGCGGCGACAGCGTTGTAATGGTATGCAGCAATTCAAGAGCAATGACTCTCAACGATGTATTTGAAAACGGAGGCAGATAACTTGAATTACCTACTTATACTAAAACTTATTGGTTTTGTGCTTAAAACCGAGGCAACGCTCATGCTGCTGCCTATGCTCATATCACTCGTCTATTCCTGCGGTGACTTTATGTATTTTGCATATACGGCTGTCCCCCTTTATATAATCGGACATTGCCTGAATAAAATAAAGCCGAAAAAGACGGCATTCCGCTCAAGGGAGGGCTTCGTAACGGTATCGCTATCATGGATAGTGCTTTCCATTTGCGGCGCCGTACCGTTTTATATAAGCGGATATTTCGGCTCCTACATCGACTGCTTTTTTGAGACTGTCTCCGGCTTTACGACGACAGGCTCGACTATACTGACAGATGTGGAGGCCGTGTCTAAGGGACTGCTTTTTTGGAGGAGCTTTACCCACTGGATAGGCGGTATGGGCGTACTTGTTTTCATACTTGCCATAATGCCGAATCTGGACGGCTCCACCGTTCAGCTTCTGAAGGCGGAAAGCCCCGGGCCTTCTCCCGGCAAATTTGTTCCGAAAATCAAGGAGACGGCTAAAATACTTTATCTTATATATTTCTGTATGACAATAGCCCAGATCGTACTGCTGCTCATAAGCGGACTTCCGTTTTATGATTCTGTCATTACGGCAATGGGTTCCGCCGGAACGGGCGGCTTCTCAAACATGAATCTCAGTATAGGTGCCTACAACAATGTGCCGGCTGAGGTCATAACGACGGTATTTATGCTGCTTTTCGGCGTAAACTTCAATATGTACTACTACATCCTTAAGAAACAGGTCGGCCTTGTAAAGGAAAACGAGGAGCTTAGGCTTTACATAGTCATAGTGGCTGCCTCAATGCTTCTGATAGCCTTCAACATAATGCCGATGAACGGCGGATCGTTCCTTAAATCGCTCAGGTCTTCGTCATTCCAGGTCGCTACAATAGTTACAACTACAGGCTATTCAACGACTGACTTTAATCTGTGGCCCACATTCAGCAAGGCTATACTTCTATGCCTGATGCTGGTCGGCGCCTGCGCCGGCTCGACCGGCGGCGGTATAAAGATGTCCCGTCTTTTGATACTTGTCAAGGCCGCTAAAAAAGAGATCGGAATGATAATTCACCCGAGACGCATACAGACCGTAAAGATGGAGGGCTCCACGCTGGAGGACAGGATACTTGTCAATGTTCTTGTATTTATATCGGTCTATATGCTGATCATATTCGTGGCGATCCTCTGTGTCTCCATTGACGGCTATGATATTGAGACTACTGTCACGTCGGTGATCGCTACTATCAGCAACATAGGCCCTGGCTTCTCGCTGGTCGGCCCTATGGGGAATTTCGCTATGTTCTCGCCATTTAGCAAGCTGGTGCTTTCATTCTGTATGCTTGCCGGAAGGCTTGAGATCTTCCCGATGCTTATACTTTTCTCGCCGAGAGTATGGGGAAAGAAGGCGCTGTAAGGCGCCGGCGACCGGCCTTTGATTTTCGGCCGGCTTTCTGTCGGTCGGCTTATAGGCTTATACCGGTAATTCTGCATGGTCGGAAGTTATTTCCGGCCATGTTTTTTATTTACAATTCGATCCGGCATTTATTTTATGATACATTTTTGATACAATCACTATGTATAATTGTTTTCAAAAGTCTATGATAAAGAGGGTATTGAAAGTGATTAAAATATTGATTGCCGAGGACGAGGAGCTTATATCCAATCTCATCAGAATAAATCTTGTTAAATCAGGATATTCCTGTGACTGCGCCTTTGACGGGGCCGAGGCCGCCGACAAAATTTCCGAAAACAACTACGACCTTATACTGCTTGATATAATGCTCCCTAAAATCGACGGCTATGAGCTTTTGGAATACGCCAAAAGCGTGAACATGCCGGTGATCTTCATTACCGCGATGGGAACGACCCGGCAGAAGGTCAAGGGCCTTAAGCTGGGCGCTGAGGACTACATTACAAAACCCTTTGAGATAATCGAGCTTTTGGCAAGAGTGGAGACCGTACTGCGCCGCTATAACAAGACCGAAAAAATAATAAAGATCAAGAACATCGAAATAAATACCGAGGAAAGAAGCGTACTTAAGGACGGCGTTATGGTTCCGCTCACGCTTAAGGAATATGAGCTGCTGCTCCTTTTTGTAAGAAATAAAAACGTCGCCCTCTATCGGGAGACTATTTATGAAAACATCTGGGAGGCCGAGTACTGCGGAGACAGCCGAACCGTAGACCTGCACGTTCAGCGGCTTAAGAAAAAGCTCGGCTGGAACCAATATATAACAGCCGTTTATAAGGTAGGCTATATATTTAAGCCATAATGAGGACAGGGCCATGAAACTATTTTGGAAAATATTTTTCTCATTCACAATAATGATGACTATAGCGTTCAGCCTTTTCGGTACATGGATAGTCTTTTCCTCATTCTCCAGCACCATTGACCGTGAGACCGAGCAGATGAATTCCGAAAACAGAATGTTCAAAATAGTCTATGAAATGACCGTCGATTCCATAAACGGCGTCACGGTTGATGATAACAGGCTGTCATCTATAGCGGAAAACATGGACGAGAGCATAAACCGAGGAAAATACTATGTCTGTATGTACGACGGCAGGGGCGCTATCGTTTATGAGGGCAATCCCTCGGTCGGTGTACATATGGGCTTAGATGAGCTTTCGGAGGAAAACCGGTCATACAAAATAGTACGTGACGACGGCGGGGTATACCTGATATTCGTCAGTCCGGTGAAGGCGGCAGGCTCGGTATACTATATCGAGACCACAAAGGATATAACCTACGTATACACCGACAGAGCCTCGGCGCTTAGCAGCATACAGCTTATAACCCTTCTGAGCGTATTTTTGACGGCGATTTTGACCCTTATCATTTCGCACGTGCTTACAAAATCCATCATATCCCTCTCCAAGACCACCAGAAGGTTCGCCAAGGGAAATCTTGAGATCCGCGCCAGACAGAAGGGCAACGACGAGATAGCCGCTCTGTCCAGGGATTTCAACTTCATGGCGGACAGCATTGAGCAGAAGATCGACGAGCTTAAGGACAGGGCCGAACGTCAGGAGGACTTTACCGCCTCCTTTGCCCACGAGCTGAAAACACCTCTGACCTCCATAATCGGCTACTCCGACATGATAAGGACTATGCCGCTGTCCGATGAGGAAACGATGGAATACGCCAACTACATATATCTTCAGGGCAAAAGGCTCGAAAGCCTTTCCTTTAAGCTGCTGGAGCTTATCGCCTCCGGCAAAAAGGAGATAGAGTTTAAGGAGATAAACGCTGAAAGCCTTATAACCGACGTTTACAACACGGTCCTGCTGTCCCTTAAGGAAAAAAATATAAGGCTGTCGGTCGATTTTTCATACGCCGTGCTTTTGGGAGACAAAGACCTGCTTTCATCTCTGCTTATAAATCTTATTGACAACGCCCGTAAGGCCTCCGCCGACGGCTCTGTTATAGAGCTGAAAGGCCGGAGAGCTAATGGAGTATACAGGATCTCCGTCAAAGATCACGGCATAGGCATACCAAAGGCGGCGCTTTCTCATATAACCGAGGCCTTCTACATGGTCGATAAGTCGAGAGCCAGAAAGGAAGGCGGCGCCGGACTCGGCCTTTCGCTATGCGCCAGAATAGTCGGGCTTCATAACGGCGACTGGGAAATAGACAGCCGTGAGGGCGTCGGAACGACAATAACCGTCATCTTGCCCATGAAGGGAGGAAAAACAAAATGAAAAGCCATGCTAAATATTTTACAGCGATCGTCTGCTGCGCCGCGATCATGGTGTTTTCCTTGTCTCTGCCGGTCGTATACGGCAAACGGGTCGATTCCTCAACCTTTGGCAGGGTAAGCGAGCTGGAGACCGAGGAAAGCCTTGGCCCGCTGGCGTATAAGGACACCAACGACCGAATATCGGGCTTGTTGGAGACCGTGAGCAAGGCCGAGGCTCTTGGTATTTCCGCCAGACCGGTATACTCTGTTGACGCCGAGGATATGTCGGAGGAATCAAAGACAAAAATGATAGAGCAGATAACGGCTCTTTGCGACGCGAGTATCATTCCGGACCTGACTATATACGATATATACGACGATCTGAGCTTTTCCGAGTATTATAATCTATATACGCCGGAAAACACACTTTCACTGATGATATTGTATTTGGAAGGCGACAGCTACAGCGCCGCCTTCCTTATCGATCCGGAGATCTACTGCATATATTATTGCGGGGTCGAATTTTTCTCCGACGAGGTGCCCGCCATGCCAAAAGCGGATAATGACTACTTCGAGAGGGTATCTGAATATTACGCTCCCGACAGCTTTTCTGTGGAATATATAACACCTGACACCAGCTGCTCGAATTTAATATTTGGTAACAACCATACGCTGTTTGGTGTATATTCAGGCAGAGATTATTTCTCCTGCGGAATAAATTCTATTTACGTTACGATGCAATATTATGGGGATTATATACCGAGCGGCTTGGCGACAGACGCGTACAGCTACGACGAATACAGCAAGCTATACGACACCGAGATGGTGAAAATAGCCTCAGGCAACTAATTTTTTGACTGATACACATTTGATACAACTTTTCTACAATTGAGATACCTCAAAATATTATCCTCCTGTCACAGGAACCAAAACAAAAGCCAATGGTTCTAAATGAATAAGGAGGTTATTTTTATGAGAAGGAGAACTCTCAGAAACAGAAAATTAAAAATGATAATAATAACGGAAGTGTTTATTTTCGTCACCTGCATCGCCGTGGCCTATGGGATATCAAAGGAAATCGTAGTCAAAAAAGCCTCTCCTGAGTGGCTTTTTCAGACACTGAGCAATTCGTCTGTTGAAAACAGCCGCTACATAAACGGCTCCTCCGACGAGAACAGCCGTTATCTGGTCCTTGTCAACAAGGATAATCCCCTGCCCGAGGATTATTCCGTCACACTCAAAACACTGAACAACGGGAGATCTCAGGTGGACGAAACGATATACGACGCTCTCAAGGAAATGCTTACAGACGGGACCAACGAGGGACTTGACTTTTGTGTTGCCAGTGCCTACAGAAGCACCGAGCGTCAGGAGGAGATACTAAACGCCGATATAAACGACTATATAGCACAGGGAATGGACTATGATTCCGCCTATAACGAAGCCGTAAAGCAGGTAATGCCTCCCGGCTACAGCGAGCATGAGACCGGCCTTGCCCTTGATATTGTGGCCGCCGACTATCAGCTTCTTGACGAAAATCAGGAAACGACCGAGGAAAATATATGGCTCAGGGAAAACTGCTGGAAATACGGTTTTATACTCCGCTATCCCGCCGATAAAGAGGACATAACCAAAATATCCTATGAGTCGTGGCATTTCAGATATGTTGGAAAGGAAGCGGCGGAATATATAACAAAAAACGGTCTTTGCCTTGAGGAATATACGGATTTATAAAAACAGCTTTTTAATGGTCAGTGTCTAACAAAAACAATGTCACACCCTGTCGGCGTTTGGCTTAAGAAATGTGATATGTTGATCTGTTTTCTTAAGCCGGCCAGCCTTAGCGCGGCCTGATGGTGCCGCAAAAATCATGGCTTGGTATAAACAGATATATATACAACGGATTTCATGGCGTTTATGCCACAGGGACCCGTTGTTTTTTCCTGTTCGTGTATATTTCAGAAGGCTCTGCGTTTTCCGGAACTCTTGGCTGCCCAGAGCACCGACTTGCCGCTTTTAGCGATTTATTTGTCCTTTTTAACCGGCTTTTTTTGCAGCTAAAGCTTTGGTCCCCCGGTATAGCCGGGGAAATATAAAAGGCCCTGCTTTTCAGCAGGGCCTCAAGGTCATTTACTTTCTGGGATAGTTGATTGCCGCCTGTGCAGCCGCAAGTCTTGCGATAGGTACACGGAAAGGTGAGCATGATACATAGTCAAGTCCGATCATATGGCAGAACTCAACCGATGAAGGCTCTCCGCCGTGCTCTCCGCAGATACCGAGGTGAAGATCAGGGCGAACCGCTCTGCCCTTCTCAACTGCGAGTCTCATAAGCTGGCCTACGCCGTCACGGTCGATCTTAGCTGTGGGGTCTCCCTCATAGATAAGCTTGTCGATATAGTCTGACAATATCTTTCCGGCGTCGTCTCTTGAAAGACCATAGGTCATCTGTGTAAGGTCGTTTGTACCGAATGAGAAGAACTCAGCCTCCTCAGCGATCTTATCCGCTGTAAGGCAGGCTCTGGGGATCTCGATCATTGTACCGATGAGATACTTAAGCTCCGTGCCCTTTTCAGCGATAACGGCCTTAGCTGTCTTGTCAACGATCTCCTTAACAAATCTGAACTCCTTGACCTCGCCTACGAGAGGGATCATGATCTCGGGTACGATATGGATATTAAGCTCATTATTTACCTCGATAGCGGCTTCGATGATGGCTCTGGCCTGCATCTTAGCGATCTCGGGATATGTAACGGCAAGACGGCAGCCTCTGTGACCCATCATAGGGTTAAGCTCATGGAGTCCTCTTGCTTTGATCTTAAGCTCCTCAACGGTCTTATTCATCTCTTTCGCAAGAACCTCGAATTCCTCATCTGTTGTAGGAAGGAACTCATGGAGGGGCGGGTCAAGCAGACGGATAGTAACCGGTCTTTCCTGCATTGCCTTATAGATTCCGATGAAGTCATCTTTCTGATAAGGCATGATTCCCGCAAGGGCCTCTTCTCTTTCCTCAACGCTGTCAGAAAGGATCATCTTTCTGAACTTAAGGATCCTGCTTTCCTCAAAGAACATATGCTCTGTACGTGTAAGTCCGATACCCTCAGCGCCGTAGGAAATAGCTGTAGCCGCGTCATGAGGTGTGTCGGCGTTTGTTCTTACCTTAAGATCTCTCTTAGCGTCAGCCCATGACATGAACTTAGCGAAGTTTCCTGAAATTTCAGGCTCTACCGTAGGAATATCCTCACCATAGATATTTCCTGTTGAACCGTCGATACTGATATAGTCTCCCTCTTTGAAGGTGATTCCGCCAAGAGTGAATTCCTTAGCTTCCTCGTTCATCTTAATAGCCTCGCAGCCTGATACGCAGCAGCGTCCCATACCTCTTGCTACAACGGCAGCGTGGCTTGTCATACCGCCGCGTACTGTAAGGATACCCTGCGCTACAGCCATACCCTCGATGTCCTCGGGTGATGTCTCAAGTCTTACAAGAACTACTCTCTCGCCGGCGTCCGCGGCAGCCTTGGCTTCCTCAGCGGTGAAGTAAACCTTACCCGCGCCGGCTCCGGGTGATGCGGGAAGTCCCTTGCCCAGCGCCTTAGCGGCCTTAAGAGCGGCCTGATCAAACGCGGGGTGAAGAAGCTGGTCAAGCTGTTTAGGCTCAACTCTCATAAGAGCCTCGTCTGTTGTGAGAAGTCCCTCGTCAACCATGTCAACGGCGATCTTAAGAGCGGCATTGGCTGTTCTCTTACCGTTTCTTGTCTGAAGGAAGTAGAGCTTGCCCTTCTCGATCGTGAACTCCATGTCCTGCATATCTTTATAGTGATTTTCAAGTTTATTGGCAATGTCCATGAACTGAACATATACTTCAGGCATATCCTTATAACGGTCTTTGTTTTTAATAGAATCGTAGA
>CAZBNY010000083.1:0-8241 GCA_964493235.1 uncultured Lachnospiraceae bacterium | reverse complement strand
CCTCGGGCGGACTGAAGGTGGCAAAGCACGGAAACCGCGCGGCCTCCTCAAAATGCGGGACTGCCGACTGCCTTGAGGCTCTGGGAGTGAACATACAGCAAAGTCCCAAGCGCTGCAAAGAGCTTTTAAACGAGGTCGGTATGTGCTTTTTCTTCGCCCAGAAATATCATACATCGATGAAATATGTCGGCTCAATACGAAAGGAGCTTGGCATACGTACAGTGTTCAACATACTTGGCCCGCTCACAAATCCGGCAAAGCCGACCATGCAACTTTTGGGCGTATATGACTCATATCTCATAGAGCCGCTGGCGCAGGTACTCATAAGCATGGGCGTAAAGCGAGGAATGATAGTATACGGACAGGATAAACTGGACGAAATTTCCATGAGCGCTCCCACATCGGTATGCGAGATAAAGGACGGCTGGTTCAAGTCCTATACGATTACTCCCGAGGAGTTTGGCCTTGAGCGCTGCACAAAGGCTGACCTTGAAGGCGGAACGCCGGAGGAAAACGCGAAGATAACCCTCGATATACTTAAGGGCGAAAAGGGACCTAAGAGAAACGCTGTCCTTATGAACGCCGGAGCGGCACTCTATATCGGCGGCAAGGCCGAGAGCATTGGAGACGGAATAAAGCTTGCCGCCGAGCTTATAGACTCAGGCAGGGCCCTCGACACACTTCAAAAATTCATAGAAATAAGCAACCGAGCGGAGGAAGATCAATGACTATACTTGAACAGCTCGCCGAACACGCGAGGGAACGTGTTGAGCGGGCGAAAAAAACAGTGTCCGCCGACGAGATAAAAAATAAAGCCATGTCGATGCCGAAGGGTGACTTTGGGTTTGAAAGGGCTCTGAGAAAGGATGGTATCGCCTTTATCTGCGAATGCAAAAAGGCCTCACCGTCGAAGGGACTGATAGCGCCGGAATTTCCCTATCTGGATATAGCTAAGGAGTATGAGGCCGCCGGAGCCGACTGCATATCCGTGCTTACCGAGCCGAAATGGTTCTTAGGCAGCGACGACTATTTGAGAGAAATAGCTTCAGCCGTGTCCATACCATGCCTTCGCAAGGACTTTACCGTGGACGAGTATATGATCTATGAAGCAAAGCTGTTGGGAGCGTCGGCTGTACTTCTCATCTGCTCCATATTGGGCGAGGAACAGGTAAGAAAATATATTGAGATATGTGACGTCCTTGGACTTTCGGCCCTTGTAGAGGCTCACGACGGCGGAGAGATACGGACAGCCGTGAACGCCGGGGCCAGGATCATCGGCGTGAATAACCGCAACCTGAATGATTTCTCGGTCGATACTGATAACAGCCGCAGACTCAGAGAGCTTATTCCGAAGGAAATATTATTTGTATCGGAAAGCGGGGTCAAAACCGCCGAAGACGTTGAAATGCTTAGAAAGATAGGAGCGGACGCGGTACTTATAGGCGAGACCCTCATGAGAGCGGCGGACAAAAAAGCCAAGCTGGCGGAGCTGGGAGGCAGGATATGACTAAAATAAAGCTTTGCGGCCTTTCAAGACCGTGTGATATAGAGACAGCCAATGAGCTGAAGCCCGACTATATAGGCTTCATATTCGCGGCGAAAAGCAAAAGATATGTAAGCCATGAAAGGGCGGCCGAACTGAAAAAGCTTCTGGATAAGGACATTAAGGCTGTCGGAGTGTTTGTGAACGAGGAGCCGGAGGTCATAGCCGGACTCCTTAAAGACGGGGTCATAGACGCCGCCCAACTGCATGGAGGAAAAGAGAACGAGAAGTACATAGGCCGACTTAGGGAGCTGACCGACAGACCAATAATTCAGGCGTTCAGGATAGACAGTGAAAGCGATGTTGATAAGGCGCGGGCAAGCTCGGCTGACTATGTTTTGCTGGATTCCGGAAACGGCGGAACAGGCATTCCCTTCGACTGGGGACTTATCAAAGGCATCGGGCGTCTGTTTTTCCTCGCCGGAGGACTTGACCCCGACAATGCGGAAAACGCAGTAAGGACCGTGAAGCCGTATGCTGTTGACGTAAGCTCGGGAATAGAGACAGACGGACTTAAGGACAGAGAAAAGATGATAAAATTTGTCAGAGCCGTAAGGGACGCTGACGGAAAGGAATGATACAGAATGACAAATCAAGAAGGGCGTTTCGGAATACACGGCGGACAATATATTCCCGAAACACTGATGAATTCGGTAATAGAGCTGGAAGCGGCGTATAACCATTATAAAAACGATCCCGAATTCAACAGGGAGCTTACAGATCTTTTAAACGAATACGCCGGCAGGCCGTCAAGACTTTACTATGCCGAGAAAATGACAAAGGACCTCGGCGGAGCGAAAATATATCTTAAGAGGGAGGACCTGAACCATACAGGCGCGCATAAAATAAACAACGTACTCGGTCAGGCGCTGCTTGCCAAAAAAATGGGCAAGACACGTCTTATTGCCGAGACCGGCGCAGGCCAGCACGGTGTAGCCACGGCGACAGCGGCTGCGCTGATGGGAATGGAATGCGTTGTATTCATGGGCGAGGAGGACACGAAGCGTCAGGCGCTCAATGTTTACCGCATGAGACTTCTCGGCGCCGAGGTCATTCCGGTAAAGACAGGAACGGCGACGCTCAAGGACGCCGTATCGGAGGCCATGAGAGAATGGACGTCACGCATAGATGATACCCATTACTGCCTTGGCTCGGTAATGGGACCGCACCCCTTCCCGACGATCGTAAGAGACTTTCAGGCGATAATATCTAAGGAAATAAAGGAGCAGATACTTGAAAAGGAGGGAAGACTTCCTGATGCCGTTATAGCCTGCGTAGGCGGCGGCTCGAACGCGATCGGGACCTTCTACAACTTCATTGATGATAAAGACGTAAAACTGATCGGCTGCGAGGCGGCAGGAAGGGGAATAGACACCTTTGAAACGGCCGCCACGATAAACACGGGCAGAGTAGGCATATTCCACGGAATGAAGTCGTATTTCTGCCAGGACAAATATGGACAGATAGCGCCGGTGTATTCCATATCCGCCGGACTTGACTATCCGGGAGTTGGACCGGAGCATGCCTACCTGCATGACATCGGCAGGGCGGAGTATGTGCCCGTTACAGACGACGAGGCCGTATGCGCCTTTGAGTATCTGGCAAGGACGGAGGGCATTATACCGGCCATAGAATCAGCCCACGCGGTCGCCCACGCCATGAAAATAGCCCCGACAATGGATAAGGACAAAATAATCGTTATTACCATATCCGGCAGAGGAGACAAGGACTGCGCCGCGATAGCGAGATACAGAGGGGAGGATATACATGAGTAATATAAGATCAGCCTTTGAAAACGGTAAGGTTTTCATACCGTTCATAACCTGCGGCGATCCCGATTTAGAGACAACAGGTGCCGTTGTAAGGGCCGCGGCGGAAAACGGGGCGGACCTGATAGAGCTTGGCATTCCGTTTTCTGACCCGACGGCGGAGGGACCTGTTATACAGGGGGCCAACCTTAGAGCGTTGAGCGGCGGAGTTACTACAGATAAGATATTTGAGTTTGTGAGAGAGATACGCAAGGACGTAAAAATACCTATGGTATTTATGACCTATGCCAATGTCGTATTCTCATACGGGGCGGAAAGTTTTATTTCATCTTGCCGTGACATAGGGATAGACGGGATCATACTTCCGGATCTGCCATTTGAGGAGAAGGACGAGTTTTTGCCGATCTGCCGAAAATACGGTGTCGATCTCATATCACTTATCGCCCCTACCTCGGAAAACAGGATAGCGATGATAGCCAAGGAGGCCGAGGGATTTTTATATATTGTTTCCAGCCTTGGCGTTACGGGGGAGAGAAGCGAGATAAAGACGGATCTTGCCTCCATAGTTGAGGTAGTAAGGCAGAATACGGCTATACCGTGTGCCATAGGTTTCGGTATCTCCACACCGGAGCAGGCGAAGAAGATGGCCGATATTTCAGACGGAGCCATAGTAGGCTCGGCAATAATACAGATAATTGAGAAATACAAAAGGGAGGCCCCGAAATACGTGGGCGAGTATGTAAGAGCCATGAAAGACGCCGTGAAATAATATTCCGGAGATATATTTATTGTTGCATTTTGGTGGATTCATGCTATAATTGAAAAGACATATGTGCGTGTCAGATGGAAACTTACAGTTGTTTTAGGGGGAAATTATGGCAGAGAATACTACACCTGATTACATAGCGGAAAGAGTTACAAGATTTAACGGAGAATCGGCATTTGCTATCCTTTCAAAGGCAAAGGAGCTGGAAGCAAAGGGAGTTGACGTCGTTCATCTGGAAATAGGACAGCCCGATTTCCAGACGCCGGAAAACATTATGAAGGCCGCCTCAAAGGCTATGACGGACGGATATACAGGCTATGGTCCGACGCTTGGATATAACGAGCTTAGGCGGGCGGTAGTCGATTATGCTAAAAAATATAAAAATATCGATACGGACATTGATAATATAGCGATCGTGCCCGGAGGAAAGCCGACGATGTTTTTCACGATGCTCACGCTTGTCAGACCCGGCGATGAGGTTATTTATCCTAACCCCGGCTTTCCGATCTACGAAAGCTGTATAAAGTACACTAAAGGCGTGCCCGTACCGCTCCCGCTGACCGCGGAGAACGATTTCAGGCTTGATATAGAGAAATTCAAGAGCCTTATTACACCAAAAACAAAGCTTGTTATCATAAACAGTCCATGCAATCCGACAGGCGGTATATTTGACAGGGACGATATACTGGCGATGGCTGAGGTGCTTAAGGACAGACCTGACATATTCATACTTTCCGATGAGATATATGACAGGCTTGTATTTGATGGAGAACCGTTCTCTATAGCATCGATACCCGAGTTCAGGGAGAGGACACTCGTGCTTGACGGCTTTTCAAAGGCCTACGCGATGACAGGCTGGAGGATAGGCTATTGTATCGCCAATGAGGAAATAATCAAAAGGTTTGAGATGATAATGGTAAACTCGGTATCATGCGTATGCTCATTTACACAGATGGCGGCGGTCGAGGCCTTAACGGGACCGCAGGACTCTGTTGACAGAATGAGAGAGGAGTTCAGAAGCCGCAGAGACTGGCTCGTAGACGCGCTTAACAAAATAGACGGAGTAAGCTGCCGTCTGCCAAGAGGAGCGTTCTATGCCTTCCCTGATATATCATCATTTGGACTTTCCAGCAAGGAATTCGCCGACAGGCTCCTTGATGAGGAGGGAGTCGCTCTCGCCTGGGGAACGTCCTTCGGAGATTATGGCGAGGGATATATAAGAATTTCATACGCAACAAGCCTCGACAATCTTAAGGAGGCCGTAAAACGCCTTGAGAGGTTTACCAAAAAGCTGACAGCGGAGAAAAATAAATAAGCGGCTGCCCGCCGCCTGAGCATCATGTCTCGGGCGGTGTTTTTATAGACATATTTATAAAAATACAGCCTTGTTACAGTATGAAAGCGGCGTGGCAGCGAAGGCTTTACAATAAGATGCGATGCTGTTATAATATGTTAAGAAAATATCATTTATAATTCTAATGAGGAGATGCTTAAAAATGTCCGGTAAAAAGATTCTGGTTGTAACGGGCAGTCCCCGAGTTGACGGAAACAGTGACAGGCTGGCAGACGCGTTTATAGAAGGCGCTATATCGGCTGAGAACAGTGTTGTGCGCTTTGATTCCGGAAGAATGAATATCGGCGGCTGTAAGGCCTGTGATACCTGCTTTTCTAAAGATGGAGCCTGTTCTGTGTCAAACGGATTCAATACTATCGCTCCCGAGATAGAAAAAAGCGATGTTATAGTGTTTGTTACGCCTATGTATTGGTTTACATTCCCCGCGCAGCTTAAAAATGTCATTGATAAATTCTATTCCTTTGGTGTCGGCGGTAAAGACATAAGCGGCAAGGAATGTGTGCTTATTGTCTGCGGAGGGACCGATACTGTCAGCGACTTTGACGGACTTATCGCTACATATAAGCTGATGATAGGTCATCTTAAGTGGAAGGACAGGGGACTTCTTGTCGTTCCGAACGTAAATGAAAAAGGAGACGTTAAAAATACCGGTGATCTCGTGAAAGCGGAAGAAATGGGAAAAAATATTTAAAAAGTATTTGAAATGTTAAATAGCTTGTGATATAATAACCTGGTGTCTATGGATGTGTATCGAAGTGGTCATAACGGCCCTGACTCGAAATCAGGTAGTCCTCACGGGCTCGTGGGTTCGAATCCCACCGCATCCGTTTACCATCTCAGTCCGGCGGAGTTGAGGCTCCGCCGGATTTTTTTGATTTTACGGGGAAAACTCTGGCTTTTGATTATTTCTGTTTTTTCGGACGCTCCTTAAGAAAGGCTTTATTTCCGCTAAAAAGTCATATCCGCACTCCGGAAGGAAATATAATAGACCGAAGGGAGTCATGCCTATGAGACTTTTTAGAAAATTTATCATACTTATGATACTTATATTGGCCGTATGTCCCGTAATGACGGCCGCCGAAGAAATACAGGCACCCGATGTAAAGGCTTTGGGTGCCGTTTTAATTGACGGGGAAAGCGGACGGATACTGTGGGCAAAAAACGCCGACGAGCCATTGGCGAATGCCAGCACCACGAAAATAATGACCTGCATTTTGGCGATAGAAAGCGGAAGGCTCGACGAAACCGTGACAGTATCAAAAAACGCGGCAATTCAGCCAAAAACACGAATGGGACTGTCAACCGGAGAACAGATAAAGCTCAGGGATCTGCTTTACGCGCTTATGCTGCAGTCTTCAAATGACGCCGCTGTGGCTATTGCTGAACACATTGGCGGTACAGTAGAGGAATTCTGCGATATGATGGACGGAAAGGCCAAAAAACTTGGGGCAAGGGACACGAATTTTGAAACTCCAAACGGACTTGACAGCGGTGACCATCATTCTACGGCCTACGATATGGCGGTGATCACTAAATATGCCCTGGAAAATGAGGAGTTTAGAGAAATAATAAATACCGGACAGGTAACTGTAAAAAGCGACAGATGTACTTATACGATCGTTAATAAAAACCGCCTTCTGAGCGAATATGAGGGAGCTGTTGGAGTAAAGACCGGTTTTACCGGAAAGGCGGGCAACTGCTTTGTGGGGGCCGCTGAAAGGAACGGTATGACGCTGATCTCCGTAGTGCTTGGCAGCGGCTGGGGAAGTGCGGGCAAGGAAAGAAAATGGACAGACACAAAAAACCTGCTGAACTACGGCTTTGAGAATTTTGATTATTATGATATATGCGTCGGTGATGATTATATTGACAGCGTTGCGGTAAATGGTTCTTATGGTGAAAGCGTCAGGGTCATCACCTCGGAAAGCATACGCCTTCCGCTCAGTACGTCGGAGAGGGAGGCGCTGTATGCCGAGGTAAAGCTGCCGAAGTCCGTTGACGCTCCGGTAGAGGCCGGTCAGGAAATGGGACTGCTGCTGTTCAAGACAGACACGGAGACAATAGTGGCCCAATGCCCGCTGACGGCTGAAAACTCCGTTAAGAAAAAAGATGTGAGAACAACAGCCGGAATACTCATAAAATACTGGATTAATCCGCAGAAATCATTTATACTAAAGAGTAATTGAGTCCGTGTGGCAAACACGGCGTTTAAGGAGAATAACGATGGAAAGACTGCAAAAATACATGGCCGACTGTGGAGTGGCCTCAAGAAGAAGGGCTGAGGAGCTTATATTAAAGGGACTTGTCGAGGTCAATGGCAGGATTGTGACCGAGCTCGGTACAAAGATAGACCCAAATAAGGACGAGGTAACCTTTAAGGGCAGAGTAATAAGACCCGAAAAGAAAAAGGTATATATCATGCTGAATAAGCCGGAGGGTTATGTGACTACGGCAAGGGATCAGTTCGGAAGGCCTACTGTTATGGATCTTATAAAGGACGTAAAGGAAAGGGTCGTGCCGGTTGGCAGACTGGACTATGATACATCGGGACTTCTTATATTGACAAACGACGGCGACGTTGTGTATAAGCTGACACACCCGAAAAATGAGATCAATAAGGTCTATGAGGTCAAGCTTTTTGGAGTTCCCGACAGCAATACGATAAATTTGTTCAGAAACGGAATAACGATAGACGGCAGGAAAACACGTCCGGCTAAAATAGAGCTTCTGAGAGTTGACGGACGTTTCTCGTGGTGCAATATAACAATACACGAAGGAAGGAACAGACAGGTAAGAAAAATGTGTCAGG
>CAZBNY010000082.1:0-8260 GCA_964493235.1 uncultured Lachnospiraceae bacterium | reverse complement strand
GGGATATGCCGCCGGAGCGTTTGTCGACATCAAATGGATCGACAGCGAAAAGCTCGATATAAACGATGAAGTCCGCGAGGTACTTAAGCACGGTACTCTCACTGTAGGATTCATCGGTCTTGCCGAGACGCTCAAGGCTCTTGTCGGCTATCATCACGGGGAAAGCGAGATCGCCCAGAACCTTGGTCTTGACATTGTGGCCCATATGCGTCACCGCATGGACGATTTCTCACAGAAATACCATATGAATTTCTCGCTTATCGCTACTCCCGCCGAAGGTCTTTCGGGCCGATTCGTAAAAATCGATAAGGAAAAATACGGCATCATCGAAGGCGTTACCGACAGGGATTACTATACAAACAGCTTCCATGTTCCTGTATACTACCCTATCAGCGCGTTCAAGAAGATACAGATCGAGGCTCCCTACCACGCTCTTACAAACGGCGGACATATATCCTACATTGAGCTGGACGGAGATCCTACGCAGAACCTTGATGCCTTTGAGAAGGTCGTTCGCTACATGAAGGAGCAGGGCATCGGCTATGGCTCTATCAACCACCCCGTTGACAGGGATCCCTGCTGTGGCTTCAATGGCATTATCGGAGACACCTGCCCTAAGTGCGGCAGATCTGAGCATGAAGGTCCCCACTTCCAGAGGATCCGCCGTATAACAGGCTATCTTGTAGGCGATATGTCCAAATGGAACGACGGCAAAAAGGCCGAGGAGCATGACAGAGTTAAGCATAAGCTTGAGTTTGAAGAATAACTAATTAATTATATGCGGCAGACGTGGATACTCATTCCACGTCTGTTTTTCTTTCCTCTTCGGTGCCAAACAAAAAGGGAGACCTTTAAAAAGCCTCCCTTGAATAATTAAAATGATTTATTAAATTCTTCACATCGGATATTTATGTCCCGATAGCTCAGTCATTTGGTAATTAACATCATTTAATCCACCAGCGCCTTTACCTCATGCGCCTCAACCAGCTTCACGTTGGGATATTTTTCCATAAACGTATTCAGCGTGTACTGGTTGGCGAACAGTATGAGCGGCCTCATAAAGTGGTCATATACCAGCGTACTTCTGGCGTTAAGAAGCTCCTTGATGTCCGCGGGCTCCATATCCAGCACCCATCTTGCCACAGAATAATCCAACGGCTCCATGCGTATCTCCGAATTGTACTCATTGAGCAGCCTGTACTCAAACACCTCAAACTGGAGCTGTCCGACCGCTCCGAGGACCACCTCGTTATACTCGTTAGTGTATACCTGAATGGCTCCCTCCTGAGCGAGCTGCTCTATGCCCTTCTGGAACTGCTTCGCCTTCATCGTGTCCACAGGACGTACTCTGGAAAAAAGCTCCGGCGGGAAGGTCGGCAGCGGCTCGAAGAATATTTTCTCCTTACTGTCGGTCAGTGTATCTCCTATCTGATAGTTGCCGGTATCATATATGCCTATGATGTCCCCCGCATAGGCAACATCAACGGTCTCTCTCTCATTTGCCATGAGCTGTGTTGACTGGGAGAGCTTCATCTGCTTTCCCGTTCTTGTAAGGGTCACATTCATGCCCCTCTCAAACACGCCCGAGCATATGCGTAAAAACGCCAGCCTGTCACGGTGGGCGGGGTTCATATTCGCCTGTATTTTGAATATAAATCCGCTGAAGAAGTCATCTGTCGGCTTAACGGCTCCCGTTGTCGTCTTTCTGTCCCCTGGCGACGGCGACATAACAAGGAAGTGCTTAAGGAACACCGTCACACCGAAGTCAGCCAGTGCCGAGCCAAAGAATACCGGCGAAAGCTTCCCGGCGTCGACAGCGTCTTTGTCAAACTCATTTCCCGCTCCGTCCACAAGCTCTATCTCGCTTCTGAGTATCTCAAGATTGGCGTCGCTTATCTGTCCCTCAAGCTCGGGGCCGAACACGCCGTTTTCCCCAAGCTCTATCAGCTTGTCGCTTTTGTAAAGAAGTACGTTGTTTTCAAACCTGTTATATATTCCCTCAAAAAGCTGTCCACTGCCGATCGGCCAGGTCACAGCCACAGACGGGAGTCCGAGGGCGTCCTCCAGATCCTCCATCAGCTCAAGCGGGTCCTTGGCCTGTCTGTCCAGCTTGTTTATAAACGTGAAAATAGGTATCTCACGCATACTGCATACCTTGAAAAGCTTTTTGGTCTGCGCCTCAACGCCCTTAGCGGCGTCGATGACCATTACGGCGCTGTCAACCGATGTCAGTATACGGTATGTGTCCTCGCCGAAGTCGTTATGTCCCGGTGTGTCCATGATAGAAACCACCTTGCCGTCATACTCGAACTGCATTACCGACGACGTTACCGAAATACCTCTCTGTTTCTCTATTTCCATCCAGTCGCTTTTTGCGGCCTTGCCGGTCTTTCTCGCCTTAACGGAACCGGCCTCACGAATGGCGCCGCCGTGGAAAAGGAGCTTTTCCGTCAGCGTAGTCTTACCGGCGTCAGGATGGGATATTATACCGAATATACGGCGTTTTTCTAATGCTTCAACACTCGTTGCTGCCATTATTTTCGTCCTCTCGTTTAATATTTACCATACGGGCGGCTCCCAAAGAACGACCTCGCCCTTATCAAGGCTGGCCTTTACGTCTATCGTCCTCTGGTTCGAGCTTCCCTTGAATTTAAGCTCCAATGAGCGTTTATCCAGCTCAAATCTGCCGTCCACAAGCACATCTGTGGCCCTAAGAAGCCGCATAAAGTCCTCGTTTCCGCTTTCCATGATCTGCTCCCATGTATAGCCCGTATATGTCCATACATTCATTCCGAGCTTTTTTACTTCCTCGGCTATGACAGCGCATGGGACCGGCTGATAAAACGGGTCGCCGCCTGTCAGCGTCAATCCATCGCAAAGCGGGTTTTCAGCGGCGAAATTTATTATTTTTTCTGTATCGTAGACCTTTCCTCCGTTTGGGTCGTGGCTTTCCGGATTGTGACATCCCGGACAGTTATGAATACAGCCCTGGGTAAATACCGCCGTCCTCATTCCCGGACCATCAACAATGGAGTCTCCCTCTACGCCAAAAATACGAATATCCATATTTACCGCTCCTTATTTCTCAAATTCTCGACAAACTGTTTTTCCTTTTCGGTCAGCTCCGCCGTTTCCAGCAGATCGGGCCGCTTTTTATATGTCCTTATTATCGACTGTTCCCTGCGCCATTTGTCAATATTGGCGTGGTGTCCCGACAGCAATATTTCCGGAACACGTCTGCCCATGAACTCCGGCGGCCTTGTGTACTGCGGATATTCCAGCAATCCGTCGGAAAAGCTCTCGTTCTCATAGCTTTCATCTTTATTGAGAACTCCAGGCACAAGACGTGAAACGGCGTCGATTACAGTTATCGCAGCCAGCTCTCCGCCGGTCAGCACAAAATCACCGATAGAAACCTCATCGGTGACTATTTCCTCTATTATCCTCTCGTCAACGCCCTCATAATGCCCGCAAAGAAGTATAAGGCTCTCCTCTCCGGCAAGCTCATCTGCCATTCTCTGGTCAAAGCGTCTGCCCTGGGGACTCATGTAAAGCACTCTTGCCTTTCCTGCCTTCTCCTCTATGCTTTTGTAGGCGTCATATATCGGCTGGGGCTGCATGACCATTCCCGCGCCGCCGCCATAAGGATAGTCATCCACGTGTCTGTGCCTGTCCTTGGTGAAGTCCCTGATGTTCACGGCCTCGACGTTTATTATGCCTTCCTTTATAGCCCTGCCGATAATGCTGTGGGACAGCGTACCCTCTATCATTTCAGGAAAAAGAGTCAGCACATAAAAACTTTTCATCATCTCAGCCCTTCCAGCAGTTTTACTGTCATTTTTCTTTTGGCGACGTCCACGGAGAGTATGCACTGTTTTATCGCGGGAATAAGCAGTTCCTTGCCGTCGTCCCCGGTCACTCCGTATACGTCATTGGCTCCCGTTGTATAGACCTCAGTCAGCTTTCCGAGGCTTTCACCCTCGTCTGTGTACACGTCCATATCGTAGAGATCCCTTGTGTAGTATTCGTCCTTCTCAAGCGGGAGCGCCTTCTCGGCGGGAATAAGTATCCTTCCGTTTTTGAAGCCCTCCACCTGATTTATATCATTATATTCCTCAAGTGTAAGCAGCACAAAGTTTTTGTGATAAGCGACCTTAGCTACCTTACAAACCTTTTTTTCGTTTTTAATCTCAAGAATGACCTCCTTGAGCAGCTCAAAGCGTTCGGGCACGTCGGTCGTGGGGAAAATTTTAAGAGTTCCCTTTATTCCATGCGTCCCCGCGATTTTTCCGATTTCAAAATAATTGTCCATTTCTCGCTCCTGTATTTAAATAACATGGGGAGCATATTTTAAATACTCCCCATCAGATCACGACATTTGTCGTTTATTGAACTATTTCCACTACGATCCTCTTGTCTTCGTGGATCGCCGCGGCTTTAACAACAGTTCTTATAGCCTTGGCAATCCTGCCCTGCTTGCCGATAACCTTACCCATGTCATCGGGAGCTACCTTAAGCTCAAGTATTATCGAGCGTTCTCCCTTGACTTCAGATACTGTTACCTGATCGGGATTATCAACAAGGTTCTTAGCTATAACTTCCAATAATTCTTTCATAGCTGTACCTCCAAGCCGAATTATTCGATAACTCCGGCCTTCTTTAATAAGGACTTCGCTGTGTCTGAAAGCTGCGCGCCCTTAGAGATCCATTCCTTAGCCTGATCCGCGTCAACCTTTAATACTGCGGGCTCCTTTGTGGGGTCATAGTATCCGATTTCTGCTATAGACTTACCGTTTCTTGATGTTCTCTGGTCTGCAACTACGATTCTATAGAAAGGTGCCTTTTTAGCTCCTAATCTTTTTAATCTGATTCTTACCATTTGAATTCACCTCCTGTAAAATAATAAAAATAAATGCTTTATATATACGCTTTATTAAGCGCAGATACCTTTTTTAAGCGGCTCAGCGGAGGAACGGCATTCTCATTCTGCCCTTTTTGCCCTTTGTCATGGTGTTCATCTGCTTCATCATCTTCTTCATTTCCTCAAACTGCTTGAGCAGTCTGTTGACCTCGGCGATAGTCCTGCCGGAACCGTTGGCGATACGTTTTTTTCTCGGCCCGTTGAGTATGGAAGGATTTTGCCTTTCCTCCTTAGTCATGGACTGGATTATCGCCTCGATATGGGCCATAGACTTTGGATCGACGTCAACATCGTTAAGGTTCATCTGGCTCATTCCCGGTATCATTCCGATAAGGTCCTTCAGCGGCCCCATCTTCTTTATCTGCTGCATCTGGTCCAGAAAGTCCTCCAGAGTGAAGTCATTATTTCTCATCTTCTGGGCCATTTCGGCGGCCTGCTTCTCATCATAGGTCTCCTGCGCCTTCTCTATAAGTGAAAGCACGTCGCCCATTCCGAGTATTCTTGAGGCCATACGGTCGGGATAGAACGGCTCCAAATCCTCCATTTTCTCTCCCATACCGATATATTTTATCGGTTTGCCTGTAACACTTCTTACCGAAAGCGCCGCTCCGCCTCTGGCGTCGCCGTCCAGCTTTGTAAGGATAATGCCGTCGATACCGAGCTGCTCATTGAAGCTCTCAGCGACGGTAACGGCGTCCTGACCCGTCATAGCGTCCACCACAAGGATAATTTCCTGCACCCTTACGGCCGACTTTATATTTTTCAGCTCGTCCATAAGCTCCTCATTGATGTGGAGACGTCCGGCTGTGTCTATCAGTATTACGTCATGCTTGTTCTTAGCGGCATAATCAATGGACTCCTTGGCTATTTCCACAGGACTTACCTTGTCGCCCATCTCAAACACCGGTATGTTGTAATTATTCCCAACGACCTGTAACTGCTTAATGGCAGCCGGTCTGTAAACGTCGCAGGCTACGAGCAGAGGGTTTTTACCCTGCTTTCTCAGCAGTCCGGCAAGCTTTCCCGATGTGGTCGTTTTACCGGCGCCCTGAAGTCCGACCATCATATACACTGTCGGCGGGTGGCTGGAAAACGTCAGCTTGCTCTGGGCGGAGCCCATAAGCTCTATAAGCTCCTCGTTTACTATCTTTATTACCTGCTGTCCGGGAGTAAGACTTTCCAGCACCTCAACTCCTACGGCTCTCTCGTTTACCTTATTTACGAACTGTTTTACTATCTTATAGTTAACGTCGGCCTCAAGGAGGGCAATTTTGACCTCTCTCATGGCGTCCTTAACGTCTTTTTCAGTAAGCTTGCCTTTGCTCCTGAGCTGCTTGAAAACCGACTGCAGCTTTTCGGACAAATTTTCAAAAGCCATATATTTTCCTCCGTTATTCGGTTATCTCGTCAACAGCCATTCTGATCTGTTCAGCTATACCCAAGGCGTCCTCAGACAGCTTATTATTTCTTTCCAGCTCATCTATCAAATTTCTGATCCTGCCCGCGGAATTCTTATTCGCCATAAATCTTTCCACAAGTCTCAGCTTATCCTCGTAATCCGAAAGTATCTTCTCAGTCCTCTTGAGCTGGTCCCTGACGGCCTGACGGCTTATCTCAAGCTCGCCCGCTATCTCCGAAAGCGACATATCGTTCTGATAAAAAAGCTCGTATATTTCCTTCTGCTTATCGGTAAGCAGTTCCCCGTAAAAATCGTACAACAGGGTGGTTTTTAAAATATCCAATGCCCTCGCCCCTTATCAGACTCTTGTAAAGTAATTTTACTTTACCTACCTGTGATATTCTAATACATTCCATACCGCTTGTCAAGTATTTTTACTTTACAGGCCATGTTTTTTTATTCATACATTCATATCTTGGATCATTTCCGTTTTCCCAAAAATCATTTATTTTGACGAGTAAAAACAGACGAGCTTCAAAAGCATCTTACTTAAAATCCGCCGTTTTCCTCGACTAAAAGCGCCAAATAATCTGTCCGCGGCTCTTATGTTTTCCGAACCCTTTCGCCGCTTGAATAAACTGAAACAGCCGTCTGACGACGGCTGCCTAACTTTCGCTATAAAATTTTACTGAACCTCCACTACTTCACCGATAGTGATATTTACGGCGGCATACTCATATCCCTTCTCGATTCCTACGCCATTTACCGCGAAACGATATACAAGTCTGTACTCGCCGTCCTCAAGTCCGTCATACAGATCGGAAAGAGTAACCTTTCTCTCGCTCTCGCTATCAGCCTTAAGCTGATAATCGATGTCAGTCAGCGCTGAACCGTTTCTGCCAAGAGCCGTCCACTGGCCGTTCTCGAGCCTTTCAAGCTGGAACTCCTGAGGGTTGTAGGCATAGAGTGCCTCCGCCTTCTCGCCAAATCTCACAAAACGGATATTTAACGCTTCATCCGCTTTTACGGGAGACTCATTGAGAACATCGATTCTGAGATTGCTTGAGAAAGACGTCTCACTGATAAGCGAGCTTGCCTTGACCGATGGAGTCTTTCCGCCGGCGGCCTCGTCGGCCTTATAGAGCATTGTTAAAAATTCCGCCTTGGAAACATTGTTCTTGGGCCTGATCGTATTATCCTCATAGCCGGACATTATACCTTTGCCGACAAGAATGCTTATGTCCTTAAGAGCGTATTCGGATATGTCGTCCTTATCCTCAAACGTAAGCTCCTTGCCGTCTCCGTCAAAGCCGTATGTCCTTACGATAAATGCGGCGGCCTCCTCTCTTTTAAGAGCGTCGCCGATTCTCGCCTCAAGCTTATCATCAGCGGCAGCGCTTCCGCTGTATATTCCCGCGCTGTAGAGTGTAACTATATCGTCCGTAACGCTGTTTCCCGCCTGTATGTCAGCGAAGGGAACATTTGTGTAATACGCGTCAAAGCCGATCACATTGCTAAGCATTTCGGCCATTTCACCCCTTGTAAGAAGTCCCTCGATATCGAAGTCCTCTGATATGATACCGTTTTCACGGCCGTGACTTACCGCCTCATCATACCACTGTGTACCAAAGACCGTAACATGGAGAACAGAAAGCGCGATCGCGCAGACCATAGCTTTTTTGTATGTATTTTTCATAATGATCCCTCCTTGCATTTTATTCTTAATTAAAGAATAACTAAATTACTCTGAAAAATCTACAGCTTACAGAAACTGTAATAATTTTTTAAATATTTTAAATTATTTTTAGTATGACTACACCTTAACACGTATTCCCTAAAATTTCTACAAAATAATCTAATTGTAACATAACCTTAAAGTCACTGAAATATAAGGCCGAAGGCTTATAAGTTGAAATCTGCGATTTCAACTTAACTAATAG
>CAZBNY010000081.1:0-8318 GCA_964493235.1 uncultured Lachnospiraceae bacterium | reverse complement strand
CACGCCAAAAAGAGCATACAGCGCCTCGGCTATTCTGTAAGCGATACCGGCGCCGCACATATGCTTGAAGGGGTAGGGGCAGTCCGGCCTTTTGGGGTCTACTACGGCATGGCATTTGGGAATTATGTATTTTGTCTCTCCGTCCTCTTTTATATACTGTACCTCGTGGTGGTCAGTTACGATGACCTTGATCCCAAGGGATTCGGCTCTTTCTACCACCTCCGGTGCGGCAATACCGTTGTCGCATGTGATTATAAGGTCTATGCCGTCTGCGAGGGCGTTATTAACTATACGGTCGTTTATGCCGTAGCCGTCGGTCGTCCTGTCAGGAACGTCATAATCAGCGGTCCCGCCGCATTCCCTGATAGCCGTGACAAGTATATAGCCTGACATACAGCCGTCCACATCGTAATCCTGGACTACACGTATTTTTTCCCCGTTCTCTATGGAGCTTTTAAGGAGAGATATGAGCTTATCCATGTCGATCATTTCATAGGGATCTTTAAGCTCAGCCAAAGTTCCGAATAAAAACTGTCTTATGTCATCGTCCTCTATTATATCCCGGTTCCTTATGAGCTTGGCTGTTATCGGCGAGATGCCAAACCTCTGCCCGATGGCATGAAAATCAGCCTTTTTGTTGGATAAAAACCATTTTTCCATTAAATCACCCATTCAATAAAATAAGGGCGATACAAACCGCCCTCAATTCTCTGTTTTTCTATTGTATCAAGCGGCATTCAAAGCATTTATTACCGCAAGCTTTATGACGCGGCTTGAATCTGTCGCTCCGGAAACATCATCAACCATAACGCTGTTTTCGTCAACTATACTGTCAATAATGTCGGACGCTGCCTGACCTTTTTCCGTATCAAACTGTTCGAGAGTGATCTTTTTAATATCCTCTCCCTTGACGATCACCTGAACCTTGGCGTAAAGAGTCTCAAACTGATATTCGCCGGTATATGTACCGTCTTCTAAACCTTCAAGATTTATTTCATCAACGGGGATCTCAACGACCTTATCATATTTACGGCCGACCCCTCTGTAGAAGGATATTCCAAAACCGACGGCAAAGAGTGTGACGCCCCAAACAATTATAAGCAGACATTTTCTAAAAGCCAAGCTCCTGTAAAAACCAGCCATTTATAACTCCTCCCACATAATGGACAGCTCTGCAAACGGTGCTTTTACTAATGCCGTCAGGCTCGCCCAAAATCATCTTACGACATATTATATCATCAAAGAACACATATTACAAGGCTGTTATTTTTTTCAGTAAGTTACCGATAGATCACTGCATTTCAAAGAAAAAGCATATATTTATTTTGCTTTACCGGGCTTATTAAGCTCTCCGGAATGTGGTATTACGGCCTTCTTAATTATATCAACGTCAAATTTAACGACATCCGTATCATCGGATAATGAATCGATTTTAGCGGCCATAGGCTGATGATATTCGGCAATAAGCTGTATATTTTTATCAGTTTCATTCTCGAGGGACATTTTGATTTCGGATACATCAGCAGCGCTGTCGATTCTTGCGGAAAGTCCAGCCTCAACATCATCAATTTTGGTGTCAACCATATCAATTTTTGCGTCCATGCGGTCTAACCCGGTTATAACAGAAACCAAAAGGCTCTCAATTCTATCCGCTTACATCAAATAACATCCCCGCTGATTTTTATATTTCAACTTGCTGATTTTAATTATAGACCATATATAACAGATAAGTCAACTTGGGGTTTTAATGTTTTATGTCATATTACTTTGAGTCTCCCGGTCCGCATAGACTCTATCTGTTGAGCGACGGCACATAAGACGCCTGACTAATTCAGCATTATACAAAGCGCTGTCGCCCATAAGATACCATCTCTTTGAAATCATCTGATTTATGTCCGTAAATGTCTCTCCTTTGTATCGCTTTTACAATCGGTATTGCCATTGTTTATGTTTAAAATCAATAAAGGTGCAGAAAATGAGACAAAAATGTTGATTGGGTGGAGTTTTTATGCCAAAGCCAGGATCCGAATACGGCGGCAAAAATTTAACAGGCAAACGTATAATGCGGCTTAGAGAGGAAAAGGGTAAATCTCAAAGAGAATTGGCGCATGAGCTTCAGCTGACGGGTTTGGATATTGATAAGAATGTAATTACAAGAATTGAGACAAATAAGAGGTACGCTTCCGACTTTGAGATGAAGGAGTTTAAAGAATATTGTGATTTCTTATATTATTATTTAATAGAGAGTAAGAAATAAATCGGACAGATGGTGAAAAACCGCTTTGTCCGTTTTCTATTTGTATATAGTAATAATTGTATAAGGTTGGTTATAGTATTACGCAACTTTTTGTTTAATCATATAAAAAGTTTAATAAATCGAATTTTTTATTTAATATACTTGAAAAATAATCAAAAAGCGTTATAATGTAATAGGTTTAATAATAGTAATTCTTTTGTTTAGTATTTATAAAGGAGCGTTATTATGGATATTGGTCATAAGATTAAGCTGCTCCGAGTACAGAACGGTCTTACCCTTGAAGAGCTGGCAAGCCGGAGCGAGCTTACAAAGGGATTCCTCTCACAGCTTGAGAGAAACCTCACTTCTCCGTCAATCTCGACTCTTGAGGATATTCTGGAGGCTTTGGGCAGTTCTTTATCAGATTTCTTCAAAGAGGAAAAAGATGAAAAGCTGGTGTTTCAGAAAAAGGATTTCTTCGTGGACGAGAGGGATGAGTGTACAATTAACTGGATAGTTCCGAATACACAAAAAAACGAAATGGAGCCTATCCTTATAGAGATCCCTGAGGGAGGCAGGTCCTTCAGCGTCAATCCGCACGCGGGCGAGGAGTTCGGCTATGTTGTAGAGGGAAGTGTTATACTGGTCTCCGGTGAGAAAAGATACGCCGTCAAAAAGGGCGAGACCTTTTATATGACAGGCAAGGATTTTCATTATTTTTTGAATGAGAAAAAGGGAAAGGCAAAAATTATCTGGGTATCCACACCGCCGCTTTTTTAGGAGGACGACATGAATAAACTGATACAATTTAAAAACATTGTCAAGGAATTTGACGGGCAGATAGTGCTTAAGGGCATAAATCTCGATATTTATGAAAATGAGTTCGTAACTCTCCTTGGACCGTCGGGCTGCGGAAAGACGACCCTGCTTAGGATACTGGGCGGTTTTTTGAGACAGAACGAGGGTCAGGTGATATTCGACAATGAGGATATTTCCGATGTTCCGCCCTATAAAAGGGAGCTGAACACCGTTTTCCAGAAGTATGCCCTTTTTCCACATATGAATGTATATGACAACATTGCCTTCGGACTGAAGATCAAAAAAGAGCCTTCCGACGTAATAGAACAGAAGGTAAACCGTATGCTAAAGCTGGTGGGGCTTGAGGACTACGGCAAGAGAGCCGTTACTGAGATGAGCGGAGGACAGCAGCAGCGTGTTGCCATCGCCCGTGCCCTCGTAAACGAGCCTAAGGTGCTTCTGCTTGACGAGCCGCTGGGCGCCCTTGACCTGAAACTAAGGAAGGAAATGCAGCACGAGCTGAAAAAGATACAGCAGGAGGTCGGCATTACATTTATATATGTAACCCATGACCAGGAAGAAGCGCTTACTATGTCCGATAAAATAGTCGTAATGAGGGACGGCGAGATACAGCAGATAGGCACTCCGACGGACGTCTATAATGAGCCTGTCAATGAGTATGTCGCGAACTTCATCGGCGAGAGCAACATTATCGACGGAGTTATGATAAAGGATTTCCAGGTAATGTTCGAGGACAAAAGGTTTGAGTGCGTTGACTCGGGATTTTCGGAAAACGAGCCTGTACAGGTGGTTATCAGGCCCGAGGATATAGATATAGTCAAAAAGAACGAGGGAAAGCTAAAGGGCGTTGTACGTTCCGTGCTTTTCAAGGGAGTACACTATGAGACGATAGTCGAGACCAGAAAGGGAACGACGATAACGGTCAGGCTGCACGTGTTTGACGAAAAGCCGGTCGTAAATGAAAAGGCCGGAGAGATGATGAGCGCCAACGACTTCGTGCTTGACGCCGAGGACGTTGCAGAGCTTACCGACGCCGATATTATAGCGAGGGCGTCGGCGCAGGCGTGGGATCCGACGACCGATGAATATATATCGATATCTAAGATAGAGTACGATATCAAGGCGGAGAAGGGAACATATCCCGTTACCTTCTATACATCGGCGGGCACAAGCTTTACGGCTAAGATGATAGTCCGTGACGAGAACAGGGTGGCCAACAGCGAGTATCAGGAGGAAATATACGCCGTTAATATATTCAAGTCGGTTGACGAGATAAAGGAAAGCATTGCCCTTGAGACAGACCTTAAAACATGGGCCAACGCTTCCGCGTGGAGTCTTGAGGACGGTTCTCCGGTAGAGATAACCAAGGTGGAATATAACTTTGACTCAGATAATATAACAGCCGGGGAGTACAGCGTAACCTTTGCCACAGAGGGCTACGAGTACAAGATCGATACGACGGATAAATATGAAGTGGGCGACGAAGTTGGTCTTACCTTCACGCCGGAGGACATACACGTTATGTCCGTCAGCGCATGAACCAGTTCAAAAGAATGGCCTATCCATATGTGGCATGGATAGCCGCTATGGTCATGGCGCCGCTGCTGATGATAGTCATGTACGCCTTTATTCAGCCGGGCAACGGCGTTACGACCTTTAGATTTACAATATCAAACTTTACGAGATTTTTCAGCGATAAGGTCTATACGGACGTACTGACACGCTCTATATATGTCGCCATTGTGACAACGGTGATATGCCTTTTGCTGGGTTACCCCGCGGCTTATATAATAGCTATGGCAAAGCCTAAGCATAAGGGACTTCTGGTGCTGCTCATAACATTCCCGACATGGATAAATATGCTTGTGCGTACCTACGCTTGGCTGGGCATACTTCAGGACGACGGAGTGATAAACACAATACTTTCATTGATAGGTCTGGGGCCTGTAAAAATGATATATACTAACTTTGCGGTCGTGCTTGGCATGGTCTACAATTTCATTCCGTTTATGATATTGCAGATATATTCCTCGCTGGACAAGATGGATAAAAGTTATATCGAGGCCGCCAGCGACCTTGGCGCGAACAGGGTGCAGTGCTTTACAAGGATAACGCTTCCCATGAGCCTGCCCGGGGTAATCAGCGGAATAACGCTTGTTTTCCTTCCGGCGGTATCCAGCTTTTTCATACCGAAGCTTTTGGGCGGAGGACAGTACGTGCTTATAGGAAACGTAATAGAGACACAGTTTTTGACAGCCGGAGACTGGGGCTTCGGAAGTGCCATATCGTTAATTATGACTGTAATAATTATGATCTCCCTCTATATAACAAAGAAGGTGGACACTGATCCCGCTGAGGCGAAAGGGGGAAGACTGTGATGAAGGGAAAAAACGGGATAGGCTCGAAGGTATTCATGACTTTGCTCATGCTGTTTTTCTACGCGCCTATCATATATATAATAATTTTTTCATTCAACGGCTCGCGCTCGCTGACACATCTGAACGGCTTTTCCCTCCAATGGTATGAGAAGATGTTCAACGACAGAACGATGATGGAGTCGGTCGTATACACGATAGTTATCGCCCTGCTTTCAACGGCGATATCGACTGTCGTAGGGACGATAACATCTATCGGACTCTCAAAGTCAAGGCCGATACTGAAAAAAACGGTGGAGCAGATAAATAACTTCCCGATAATGAATCCGGAGATCGTTACGGCTATAGGACTGCTTATGTTTTTCAGCGCGCTTGGCGTAAAGAAGGGCTTTATGACGTTGCTTCTGGCACACGTTATGTTCTGCATACCGTATGTTATGCTTTCGGTAACGCCCAAGCTTCGCTCACTTGACCCCAATTTGGCCGATGCCGCTATGGATCTGGGGGCGACGCCGTGGCAGGCGCTGATAAAGGTAATAGTTCCTCAGGTAATGCCCGGAATCGTTTCCGGAGCGCTTATAGCCTTTACCATGTCATTTGACGACTTTGTAATTTCGTACTTTGTTACCGGTAACGGAGTAAGCAATATCTCTATACTGGTATATACAATGAGCAAACGCGTTAATCCGTCTATTAACGCACTGTCCACACTGGTGATCGTCATAATCACCTTTGGACTTATTTTGGCAAACATCATACCGATATTAAAAGAGAAGAAGGAGAAGAAACCAGTATGAAAAAGTTTTTACCCATTGTATTAAGCGCGGTCATGCTTCTTGGCGGCTGCGGCTCATCAGCTGAGCCGGCTGAGGATCCTATCGAGAAATACGGCTCCGATACACTTAAGCTGTTCACCTGGGGAGAGTATCTCGGAGAGGACGTGATCGGTAATTTTGAGAGGGAGTACGGAGTAAAGGTGATCGTTGAATACTTTGATTCCAACGAAATGATGTATACAAAGCTTTCCGCCGGAGACGCCTACGACGTCATTATCCCCTCCGACTATATGATACAGAGGCTTATTGGAGAGGATATGCTTCAGAAAATAGATAAAAGCCTTATACCAAACATGGAGGTCCTGACCGACGGAGTTAAGAACCTTGCCTTTGACCCTGAAAACGACTATTCCGTGCCTTACTTCTGGGGTACGGTGGGACTTGTATACAACAAAGAGAATGTACCGGCGGAGCTGATCGAGAAAGAGGGCTTTGAAATACTCAAGAACACCGACTACGCGGGGAAAATATATATGTACGATTCGGAAAGAGACTCGTTTATGGTCGCTCTCAAATCGCTTGGCTATTCAATGAATACGGACGATGAGGACGAGATAAATGAGGCCTATCAGTGGCTCATTGACCTTGACGCCAATATGGATCCGGCATATGTGACGGACGAGGTTATCGACGGCATGATGAACGGAAACAAGGATATAGCCGTGGTATACAGCGGAGACGCTACTGTTATTCTTGACGAAAACCCTGATATGGATTTCTTTATGCCTTCGGAGGGAACCAACGTATGGTGCGACTCCATGTGCATACCTGCCAATGCCGAAAGTCCAAAGCTTGCCAACGCGTTTATCAACTATATGCTTACGGACGAAGCGGCGTATGACAATACTATCACTGTAGGATACGCTTCAACAAACGACTATGTTCTCAACGAGGTGGCCGAAAATGAATATGCTGATAATTCGGCGTACCTTCCGAGAGAGAATTATGAAAACGACGAGGTATTTGAGGACAACGAAACCATAAGACAGATATTGAGCCAGCTGTGGCTTAAGGTAAAGGCGAACTGATACGAGTAAGCTGTCGATAATAAGGGAAAAGATACTATTTTCTTTTAGTATAAGTATGAGTTATATTGACGCGGGCGGAGCGATCCGGCCCGCGTTTTTCTCGGATAACAAAGTTTTTCAGATCCCTGTTGGCTGTAAACCTTCTTTATAGTGTATTTTAAGATGGAAGAGAGATGACCGTGAATATAAACAAGATAGGAAAGCTGACCGGACTGACAAGAGCTAACACTTGTTTTTATGAGAAATAGAGACTTATTGAGGTGGCGGGACTTTCCAACGGCTACAGGGACTGCAGCCGGGAGAATATCGGCGACCTGAAAAGGGATAGTCCTGCTCAGAAGGCTGCAATTTACCGCAGAGGAAATAAGACCGGCTATTCCTACGACGATGGGAACAATGCTTGACCGTTGACAAGAAACAGGGTGGAATACCTTCAATGTGGTCGCTGCGAATGGGGCGGGAAAGCGTTTTTACATTCGGCGATATGCAGGATTTTATTTTGGACTCGAGCGTATATGAGCCGGAGACGCCGTCCATACCTGTGAGAATGTGACCGTGGTAAGGAGTATTTCTGAAAACGGCGATACAGAGGTCAAATGGCGCGTCGGGCTGGTATGATTTTAAGAAAACCGTAGTAGACAGGACGGACTCCAAAGTATATACTTAAATTAAAAACAGGTGGAAAAGGAGTTGTTACATATGAGGTATGAGATAATCGGCGGCGATCCTCCTGCTGTGGTCTGCACGTTGTCGGCCGGTGAAAGCATGATAACCGAGAGAGGCAGCATGAGCTGGATGAGTCCCAATATGAAGATGGAAACTGTCTCCAACGGCGGAGTCGGAAAGGCTTTGGGAAGAACGTTTGCCGAAGAGGCTCTTTTTCAGAACAGATATACGGCCGAGGGAAAGGAAGGCCTTATTGCCTTCGCGTCAAGCTTTCCGGGAGCGATAAGGGCGATTGAAATAACTCCTTCAAAGCCTGTTATAGCGCAGAAATCAGCGTTTCTTGCCGCGGAAGATGGAG
>CAZBNY010000080.1:0-8404 GCA_964493235.1 uncultured Lachnospiraceae bacterium | reverse complement strand
TGCAGAACGCTGTTGAAAATCCGGATATAAATTTCATCGGGATCGAAAGACAGACGACCATAATAGCGATAGCTGCCAGAAAGGCGTCGCCTGAGATAAAAAATATCGCCCTTATAAGAGGAGACGCCGAGACTTTGGCGGAGCTTTTCGCACCTGAGGAGATCTCAAGGATATATCTCAATTTCAGCGACCCCTGGCCAAAGAAGAGATGGGCGAAGCGCAGACTTACGCACAGGCATTTTCTGGAGCTTTATAAAGGTCTTCTTAAGGGAGACAAGGAAATTTTTCTTAAAACTGACAACACGGTATTTTTTGAGTCATCGCTCAATGAGTTCTGCGATATGGGCTGGAGACTTTCAAATATTTCGCTCGACCTGCATAACAGCGGCTTTGAGGGAAATATTATGACTGAGTATGAGGAAAGGTTTGTTGGCCTTGGACAGCCTATATACAGGCTTGAAGCGAGATATTTGGAAAAATAAAAAGAAGGTAATCGTATGAAATTTGTTCTTGACGCTCATACCCATACTATCGCCAGCGGCCATGCCTACAGCACCCTGCTTGAAAACGTGGCGTATGCCGCTGAGATGGGACTTGAGCTTTTGGGAATAACGGACCACGCGCCGGCAATGGAGGGCGGAACACAGCCGTCGTATTTTATCAACTTCGGGACGATACCGAGAAAGATAAACGGCATACAGGTGCGAATGGGCGCGGAACTGAATATTATGGACTATGACGGAAATGTGGATCTGGATAAATTTTATCTTGAACGCATGGACTATGCCGTTGCGAGTATGCACCCGCCGTGCATTCCGTTTGGCACAATGGAAGAAAACACCAACGCCATACTTCGGGTCATGGAGAACCCTTATGTAAAGATACTCGGCCACCCGGGTGACCCGAGATACCCTATCGACTGCAAGGCGATAGTCGATAAATCCGAGGAAACGGGCACTCTTATCGAGATAAACGACGCATCTCTTAAGCCTGGCGGTTTTCGTAAGGGCAGCGAGGTGTATATTGCCGAAATACTTGGACTTTGCAGGAAAAAGGGCGTTCCGGTCATACTTGCGTCCGACGCGCATTTTGCCACTCATATCGGGCATTTTGAGCACGCGCTGAAAATAATAGAGGAGACTGCTTTTCCGGAAGAGCTGATCGTCAATAGATCTGTTGAAATATTTAAAAAGTGCCTTAAAATAGATTAATTTTTGTTAACTGATTGTTTACTTCAAAGCTTTAATATGTTAAAATGATATTATGTATAAGAGTAAATAAAAAGTGGGTGTGATGGATAAATGAACAGTAAGATCAAGAATGAGGCTACGGACAATCTTTTCAGGTGCATTCTTACTATGACGAGCGTTGAGGAATGCTATAGACTTTTTGAGGATTTATGTACGGTGCATGAAATACAGGCCATCGCGCAGCGTATGCAGGTGGCGGAGATGCTTGACAGAAAATGTACTTATATTGAGATAGCCGAAAAGACGGGCGCTTCTACGGCTACTATAAGCCGCGTTAACAGGGCTCTGACCTATGGCATGGACGGATATAAGCTGGCCATAGACAGAGTGCGCGGACAGAAGGAAGAAAAGAAAGAGTAAACTGCCTTTGATCCTACCCATCTGTTATCAGGTGGGTAAATTTATTATGGAGAGATGTATATGAAAAAGAGAATTATTGCGGCGGCAATGGCTTTCAGTATGATTTTTGGGACTTGCGCGTATGCGGATACGTCCTATTCGCAGTGGGCCGAAGGATATATATCTGAGGCGAATGGTCTGGGTATAATTCCGATGTCAATAACCGATACGGATTTGAGCGAGGAAATAACAAGAGAGCAGTTCTGTGAACTTGCATATAACACAATTAACGTAATATCAAAGCAAAATTCGATAAAGATAACATATACTGTCAGGGAGTCGAATTTTTATGATACGGACAACGCCGCTGTTACGGCGCTGAAGCGTATGGGTATAATATCCGGCAGGACAAGCACAAAGTTTGATCCGGACGCTCCCTTGACAAGGGAGGAGGCCGCCTCAATACTTATGAGAATGTCCGAGTGCCTCGGACTTACGAAATTCACCGGCAGTGAGCTTTTCACGGACAGAAAGGATATATCCTCCTGGGCAAAGGAAAGCGTAAGTGTTGTCTGCGGTATGAATATTATGAGCGGAATGGGAGACGGAAGCTTTGACCCGTCCGGCAGCTATACAAAGGAGCAGGCCGTTTCAACAATGATTAGGCTTATGAATAACATACCTGACAGCGGCAGCAAGGAGAAAATAGATAATAAAAGATATTATATTTCAAATGCATATTACAGATGGGTAGAGGACGAAAACGGCAAAGTTGTATTTAAGGTTTCGGCCGAGAAATACAGCGGAGTAAACTTCTACTCAAACGGTGAGAAGCTGCTGGCCTTCGCGGCGGCCGATAGCTCCGCTGACGTATATGATATAGACAGCGGCAAAAAGTTGTTTTCAATAGACGGTATCGTTGTCGGGACAAATTCCGACAGATATATAATAGCGTCAAATTCTGACGGAACTCTTTTCGGGGTGTATGACTTCAAGGGAAATACGATATTGCCAATAGAGTCAAGCTGGGAACAGCTTTATAATGATAAGTACGTAACAACGCAGAGCAAAGTATAATTTTTTTAAAAACGGGATGTTAATTATGTCGCATCCTCATAAGAAACCATAGATACTAAAAAGTCCTGAATGTCGGCTGCTGCGTTAAAAAGCCCCGCCGTGCCAAATCCGGCACGGCTGTGTTTTTTGCCTTGCAATCCGTGCTATTTAGGACTTTTAATTATTTTTATGTTTTCTTTTTCGGACGCTCCTTATAACTTCCCGTTTTTGAGGTAACAGGAGATATACATATGATAGGCTACGAACAATTGAATCCCATGCAGCAAAAGGCCGTCAAACAAAAGGACGGAGCCGTGCTCATACTTGCCGGAGCGGGTTCGGGAAAGACGGGGGCGCTCACGGTTAGGATAGCCGATATGCTGGAGCATGGAATAAGACCATACAATATCCTCGCCATAACCTTTACAAATAAGGCCGCCAGGGAAATGCGCGAAAGAGTGGATAAGCTGGCCGGAGCGGCGGCCCAGGACGTCTGGATAAGCACGTTCCATTCCACCTGCGTGAGGATACTCAGGCGTGAGATAGATAAAATAGGCTATTCCAAGGATTTTTCGATATATGACGCCGACGATCAGGAAAAAGTAATGAAGGAGGTCTTTAAGGAGCTTAATATGAGCCTGACGGATAAATTCTTCACAGTCAGGACAGCCATAGGCGAGATAAGCCGTCTCAAGGAGGAAATGATTTCGTGGGAGGACTACCTTAAGGAGGTCGATAAGGCGGATCTGAGGTCGTGGAAAACGTCGAGGGTTTACGAGGCTTACCAGAGCAGGCTTTTCAGAAACAACGCACTTGATTTTGACGACCTGATATATAAAACCGTTTTTCTTTTCAGGACCAGACCAGACGTTCTTGGCGCATATCAGGAGAGATTTAAGTACATAATGGTAGATGAGTACCAGGACACAAATACATCCCAGTATGAGCTGATAAGGCTGCTTGCCAAAAAATACGGCAATCTCTGTGTTGTTGGCGACGACGACCAGAGCATATACGGTTGGAGGGGAGCGAATATAAGAAACATACTCGATTTTGAGAAGGACTTCCCAAACGCTGTCGTTATAAAGCTGGAACAGAATTACCGTTCAACAAAAAATATACTTTCGGCGGCCAACAGTGTGATAAGGAACAATAAGGCCAGAAAGGACAAGACACTTTGGACAGAAAATAACGAGGGCAGTGTTATCCATATTTTCAGGGCGGAAAACGACATTGAGGAAGCGGTATTTGTTTCTGAAACCATTGATCAGAACGCGCTTAAGGGAAAGGCTGCCTACAGTGACTTTGCCGTGCTGTATCGCACCAACGCCCAGTCCAGAGCCATAGAGGATAGGTTTGTCAAAAAAGGCATACCCTATAAGCTGTTCGGCGGCGTTAGGTTCTACGAGAGAAAGGAAATAAAGGATATACTGGCGTATCTTAAGCTCATAGACAATTCAGCCGACGCTGTTGCCGTAAAGAGAATAATCAATGTTCCAAAAAGAGGAATAGGTGACAAGAGTGTCGAGATGGCGGAAAATATAGCCGCCGAAAGAGGGATCTCACTGTTTTCGGCATTGGGACGCATCGGAGAATATCCCGAGCTTAAGTCAAAAGCAAAGAAAATAATTCCTTTTTATGATTTCATCTGCGGACTTAAAAAGAGGGCCGATGAGATACCGGTGCATGAGCTTATAGAGGCCGTGGCCGAGGAGACCGGCTATAAGGCCGAGCTTGAGGCCGACGGCAGTGACGATGCCATGATGCGTATCGAGAATATAGATGAATTGACGGCAAAGGCCGTTGAATATGAAAAGTCCACGGACGAGGCGACTTTATCAGGTTTCCTCGAGGAGGTGGCCCTGGTGGCCGACATAGACTCGTACAATGAGGACGACGACGCCGTTGTCCTTATGACGCTGCACAGCGCCAAGGGACTGGAATTCCCATATGTGTTCATGGTCGGCATGGAGGAGGGCCTTTTCCCGGGCAGCAGGGCGATTTCTGCTCCGGAGCCTAAGGCGATAGAGGAGGAACGCCGTCTGTGCTATGTGGGCATAACGAGAGCCAAAAAGGAGCTTTTTATGACCTATGCCGTCCATAGAATGCAGCACGGACAGATACAGTTCAATGCCCCTTCGAGGTTTTTGGCGGAGCTGCCGCCGGAGCTTCTGGATAACCGCTTTAAACAGAGAGAGCCGGCGCCCCGGAGACAGTGGCATTTCGGAAATGAAACGATAAAGAAGCCGTCTTCGGTAAATCCCTACAAAACCGAGCTGCCAAAGCCTAAGAATGTACAGCTTGACTTCGAGGTGGGCGACATGGTGAGAGCGCCGAAGTACGGGATAGGCGAGGTAAAGGCGATAAAGAGCGCCGGGGCCGACTATGAGGTGAGCGTTTCCTTCACAGGTAAGGGAATAAAGAAGTTTATGGCGGGACTTTCAAAACTTAAAAAGGTTGAAACGGAGTAAAGCTATGGAGAGAATGAAAGAACTTATAGATATATTGAACGAGGCGTCCAGAGCTTATTATCAGGAGGACCGTCAGATAATGAGCGATCTTGAGTATGATAAGCTCTATGACGAGCTTGTATCGCTTGAAAAGGAGAGCGGGGTAGTATACGGCGGAAGTCCGACACAAAGAGTAGGCTATACTGTGCTGAGTGCCCTGCAAAAGGTAAGGCATGAAAGCCCTATACTGTCGTTGGACAAAACAAAGGAGCCTGACAAGCTGGTGAGCTGGCTGGGAGACAACGAGGCCATTTTGAGCTGGAAGCTGGACGGACTTACGATAGTGCTGACCTATAACAACGGTGTCCTTGAAAGAGCAGTAACCAGAGGCAACGGCGAGGTGGGCGAGGACATAACTCATAACGCCAAGTACTTCAAAAATCTTCCCGGAAGAATAAACTTCGAAGGCGAGCTGAACCTGAGGGGCGAGGGAATAATCACATTTACGGAATTTGAGCGCATAAATTCCAAGCTTGATGATGACGAGACCTATAAAAACCCCAGAAACCTTTGCAGCGGCACCGTCCGTCAGCTCAACAGCAAGGTGGCGTCCGACAGGAACGTGATGTTTTACGCCTTCACGCTGGTAAGGGCCGAGGGTATGGAGTTCGAGAAGAAAAGCGAGCAGATGGAATTTTTGGATAAGCTTGGCTTTGACGTTGTCGAGCATTACATCGTAAACGCGGATAATATAAAGGACAAAATCAAAATGTTCGCCGAAAAGATAGAGAGCAATGATTTTGCCTCCGACGGCCTTGTGCTTACCTTTGACAGCATACCCTACAGCAGGACGCTAGGTACTACTGCGAAGTTCCCGAAGGACTCAATGGCCTTCAAATGGAGCGACGAGCAGGCGGAGACGACCCTGCTGGGAATAGAATGGAACACGTCAAGGACAGGCAGAATAAATCCCGTCGCGGTCTTTGAGCCTGTCGATATAGAAGGCTCAACGGTGAACAGGGCCAGCGTACACAATGTCAGCGTGCTGGAATCCCTTAGACTGGGAGTTGGCGACAGGATAAAGGTCTATAAGGCAAATATGATAATCCCGCAGATAGCCGAGAACCTGACCTGTTCGGCTACGGCCAAGATCCCCGAGTTCTGTCCTGTATGCGGCGGAGAGACCGAGATACGTATGCTTAAGGAGGGCAGGGAGCTTTACTGCACCAATCCCAACTGTTCGGCGCAGAGGATAAAGGCGCTCGTGCATTACGTTTCCAGAGACGCCATGAATATTGAGGGACTTTCCGAGGAAACCATAAAGAAATTCGCCGACATGGGAATACTTGAAAACTATACCGATATATATGACCTTAAGGAGCATACCGAGATCAAGGATATGGAAGGCTTTGGCAAAAAGAGCTTTGAAAATCTCGTTTCGGCGGTGGAAAAATCGAGAACGGTTCCGCTTGAGAATTTTATCAACGCTTTGGGAATAAACCAGGTCGGTCTGTCAAACGCAAAGCTGCTGTGCAGACATTATAACAATGATATAGAGGCCATAGTGAACGCCGATCCGGAGGAGCTTAAGGAAATAGACGGTTTCGGCGAGGTCATAGCGCACAGCGTCCACGCCTATTTCGCCAATGAGGAAAATCTGGAGCTGTTCAGAAAGGGCGTAAGCCTTCTTAGTTTTACGAAGCCGCAGGAGACTACGAATAAATTAAGCGGCGTAAACTTTGTGATAACCGGAGAGGTCGCTAAATTCAAAAACAGAAATGAGGTTAAGGCGCTCATCGAGTCATTGGGCGGAAAGGTGACGGGAAGTGTTACCTCAAAGACAAATTATCTGATAAATAACGATGTAAACTCAATCTCTTCCAAGAACAAAAAGGCTAAGGAGCTGAATATCCCGATAATAACCGAGGATGAGTTCTTAGAAATTATAAAATAAACGGACGGCGTACCGTAAATATTCGGTACGTCTTTCTTTATGTTGACAATATCGATAGTCGATGTTATAATATCGAAAAACGATATTGATATTCGATATTGAGGTGATCACATGGCCAAGCGGTCGCTGGAGATACTTACGGAGACGATGTTCTACGTACTGATGTCTATGCTGAAAAGAGAAATGTGCGGAATTGATATAGCCGAGTTTATAGAGAACAAAACAAAGGGGCGTATAAAAATGGGCCCCGGGACTCTCTACACAATTTTGGCTAAGTTTGAGGATGAGGAGCTTATACGTGAGACTTCGGTATTAGGACGGAAAAGGAACTATGTTATAACCGGCAAGGGCAGAGCACTGTATATGGAGGAGCTTGAGAGGCTGAGACAATGTGTGGCTGACGGTGAAAGCGAGGCGGGCAGAGATGATTAGACCGTTTCCTATAGATTATTATGATGCCGGAGGAATAGAATCCTATCTGCATGACATGGCTGCGAAAGGGTATTTTTAAAAAAGTTGGGACTGTTTGCCCGCTACGACAGAGGTAAACCCAAAAAGGTAACATATAGGCTTGAGCCGCTGATGAAGGCCGGAATAAAGCCGAATGACGATATGATTTCCGATTACCTTGCCTTTGGGTGGCATTATATATGTACAATGCCTAATCAGACCTTTCATATCTATGCTTCATATGATGATATGCCCGAAGAGCTTCATACTGACGTAATAACCCAGAGCTATTCCTATGAGTATTTGACCGAAAGACTTGAAAAGGACAAGAATATAAATATACTGGGAGCAGTATTTTATACCATTTTAATGGCTGTATGCTCGGTTATGGGAAACTTTGATGTGAAATATTATGTGGAATCGTGGACATCGCTTTACCTGCCTATAGTAATACTGCTCGGACTTGTTTCCATGCTGAGAAGCGTATCCGTGGCTAAGAGAATAAAGTCGTTTTATTCCGATTTAAAGCCAGGCATACCGATCAGGCATAGGACAAGATATAAGAAAAAATATGGGGATTATATTCTGTTGACGGTCATCATGCTTTTTTCGATATCGGCTATAGCCAAGGCGATATATGTCCCAAACCATGAATGGAGCGCAAGCCTTGCGGATTATAAAGGAAATATTCCGACGATAACGCTGGAGGATATTGAAAAAGAGCCCTTTGAAACGGAAGAGCGGGTATTGCAGGCCGGTAAATATAATGGAGTGGACTGGAACAATATGATAGAATATCATTGGTCCGAGCTGGCGCCTGTTATGTATGAGATCAAACAGAACGGAATAGTGCAGACGGAATTTTGGAAAGACAATTCCGGCGAATATACCCCGTCGATAAAGAC
>CAZBNY010000079.1:0-8406 GCA_964493235.1 uncultured Lachnospiraceae bacterium | reverse complement strand
CAGTATTCCCTGTCCCTTATACATTCTGCCCTTGATCAGGGCGGGGATCAGCGCCACACAGCCTATGAGCAGGCATACCGGTATATCAAGCCTCAGAAAGCCCTCTGACACCGGCAGCGGTTTCCCCGAAAGCATAGCGCTGACAGGCTGTACCAACGCAAGATTTACTATATTTGCCCCGATCACATTGCCGACAGACAGATCGCTCTGTCTCTTTATAATTGATGTGACCGCAGTTATCAGCTCAGGCAGCGATGTTCCTATGGCGATTATCGTTACCGCTATCACCCTTTGCGATATGCCCATAGCCGACGCCAAAATACTCGCATTATCGACCAGCAGCTTAGAGCCGATCGCTATACAGGCGGCTCCCGCTATAAATTTAGCAACATTAGCCGCGACGCTGCCTCCGCTGCCTATGGCCTCGGCCGCCCTGTTGGGCTTTTCGGCCCTTGTGGCTTTTACCGCCATAATAATATTATCAGCCATGAATACAACGAATCCGCACAAAAGTATAGCGCAGGGAACAACGCCCAGACTTCCGTTAATACCGAAAAACAGTAATACTAAAGTCGCTCCCAGCATGACCGCTGTCTTGACTGACATCTCTCTTTTCTCTACAGCCATCGGCATAAACACCACGGTCAGCGCCATTATAAAGCCGGTGTTTACCGTTGCGCTTCCCACAGCGTTTCCTATGCTGATGTCGATATTACCGTTTACGGCGGCCACAAACGAAACTATCATTTCCGGCATAGTTGTGGCGATGCTCACAACAGTCGCCCCTATTATCAGTTTAGGTATGCCCGTTTTTCTCGCAAGCCACACCGCGGAATCCACAAAAAGATTGCCGCCCGCCATCAGCAGGACAAGACCGACGATCAATAAAAATATCACCATGCTAAAGCTCCTTTTTACTGTGTCAAAAACATAAGACGATCTGAAAGCATATCAGCGAACCTATAACATCTGACATTATTCTCTCCATTACCTTTCCAATCATTCACAAATTCCGCCCTTCCTATGCAAGCAGGATTAATTTAACATAAAACAATATTGCTGTCAATCTTTGTGCAGTCCAAAAAAACAGCGGCAGAAATTATCCGCCGCTGTTTTTTCCTCAAAAATCATGTTAGTTTAATTGTTCCTGCTCGAAGGCTTCCTCCTCAAGAAGTGCCGCCTCATATTTTTCAAGTACAAGCTTCTGAATTTTGTTTCTCGTATCCGCGTTGATAGGGTGTGCAACGTCTCTGAACTCTCCGTCCGCTGTTCTTCTGCTGGGCATTGCGATGAAAAGTCCTTCTTCTCTTTCGATCACCTTAATGTCGTGGATAACTATTTCATTATCGAACGTAACTGATACGACGGCCTTCATCTTGCCCTCTTTATTAACCTTCCTTACTCTGATATCTGTTATTTCCATATCTTTCGCGCTTCCCTTCTGATCATACATGATGTACACCATGCTGATTAAATCCCCCAATTTAATCATTCAATCATCATATTTTTTAATATAACTGCACAATTTTTATTTTAATAAGAAATTGTGCAGTCATAATTATCATATCATAACACCTGTATAAAAAGCAATCATTATCTTAATTAAATATAAAAATATTGGTGTCAAAATGTACTTTGGCCCATATTATATACGGCTCTCCCCGCACATCATGATTTTGCGATCCCAAAGCTCCTCAAATCCACTCATTTTTTACTAAAATCAGCTGTTTCAGGTGATCTGTGGACCCAGTATCATATTAATCAGATAACACTGTCTTTTTTAGCCACAAACAGGGCGTCCTCTTTTCCGATTACGCTCTTGCCCGCTGTAACAACGACATTCTTATCGAGTATAGCATTTTCAATAACGCAGTCGTCACCGATATAGCAGCCCTCCATAAGTATGGAATTCTTAACAACGGCCCTGTCTCCGATAAATACTCTCCTGAATATTACCGAATGCTCAACGGTTCCGTTTATAATTGCCCCGCTGCCTAAAACGCAGTCGTTTACCACGGCGTTCATATTATATTTTACCGGCGGCTCGTCCTTAGGCTTGGTATCGATAAACGGAGTCTGCTTTGTGAATATATCTCTTACGTCCTTTTTAAGGAAGTCCATATTAGTCCTGTAATAGTCCTCGTGACTTGCTCCGGCGCTGCTCCAATATCCCGTAAACTCATAGCCGTATATCTTCATGCGCCTTCTGAGCCTTATGATAATATCGGCTACAAAATCATATCTTCCCTCTGCCACAACGCTCTCCAGCAGGTTGATAAGAAGCTCTCTGCCGATGATGTAAATACCGAGCGAAGCGCAGTCTGACTGAGGATCAAGAGGTTTTTCCTCAAATTCCATGATCCTGCCGTCATCATTGAGGCTCATTACGCCATATTTATGGAGCATATCCTTTTCCATTCTCTTATAGACAACAGTTATGTCGGCTCCCTTTTCCTTATGATAAGCGATTATGTTTTTAAAATTCATTTTATATACGGCATCGCCCGATGAAATGACCACATAAGGCTCGTTACTTCTCTTAAGGAAGGATATGTTCTGATACATTGAGTCGGCGGTTCCTCTGAACCATGAGGAATTGTCTTTGCTCACATAAGGTGAGAGGACAAACAGTCCGCCCTTCTTTCTTCCAATATCCCACCATTTTGAAGAAGCGAGGTGGTCATGGAGCGATCTTGAGTTATACTGGGTGATAACCGCGATCTTACCGATACCGGATGTGGTCATGCTGGTCAAAGGGAAGTCAATGGCCCTGTAGCTGCCGCCGACGGGCATAGCCGCTGCCGCGCGGTGAGCTGTAAGGTCCCCCATTCGCATTTCGCTGTTGCCTCCGGCCAAAATAATGCCTATAGCTTTCATATTCTCACACCCTCCCGTATAACTGATTTTCCGCTTGCAAGCTCTCCGTCCGCATAATCCTCAGCGACTGTTTCTCCGTAGATCACACAGTTTTTACCGATCTTAACATTGTCAGGCACAACCGAATTCTCACCAACAACGGTAATTCCGGTGTTATAAATTTTAGGCTTTTCCTCATTGGGAACATTATCGCCTATGCCAAGCTTAGCTCCCTCTCCTATAACGGTATTCCTGTCGATGATACAACGGTCGATGACCGCTCCTTTTTTGATAACGACATTTTCCATAATTATGGAGTCCTTAACAACGGCGCCCTTCTCAACGGTAACGTCAAGGCCAAGTACCGACGATTGTACCTCGCCGTAGATCTCGCAGCCCTCTGAAACGATGGATTTCTGAAGCTTCGCTCCCTTAGCGACATACTGGGGCGGCTGATTTTCTGTATTTGTATATATCTTCCAGAAATTATCATAGAAATTAAAATCAGGTATCGTCTTTATAAGCTCCATATTGGCCTGCCAGTAGCTCTCGATAGTACCTACATCCTTCCAGTAGTCGCTGAAGCGGTAGGCGTAAAGAGTCTCGCCGTCGGCAAGCATTTTAGGAATGATGTGCATACCGAAGTCGCTGTTGGCGTGTACCTTATTGTCGTCAATAAGCGCCTGACGCAACTTCTTCCACGTAAAGATATATATACCCATTGAAGCCAGGTTGCTCTTAGGATTGGCCGGTTTTTCCTCAAACTCATAAATTTTATCGTCGTCCAGCGTATTCATTATGCCGAAACGGCTCGCCTCCTCAAAGGGGACCTCCAAAACCGCTATTGTAGCCGTGCAGTTGTTAGCCTTATGGAACTCCAACATCTTGGAATAGTCCATTTTGTAAATATGGTCTCCCGAAAGTATAAGTACATATTCAGGATTATATCTGTCGATATATTCCAGATTGTGATAAATGGCGTTCGCGGTTCCCATGAACCAGTCGCCCATTTCTTCCCCGCCCTTTACGTGTGGAGCAAGAATAGTGACACCTCCGCTTTTTCTGTCCAGGTCCCAAGGAATACCTATACCTATATGCTGGTTCAGCATAAGAGGCTGGTACTGTGTGAGCACTCCCACTGTGTCGATACCTGAGTTAATACAGTTGCTCAAAGGAAAATCGATGATCCTGTATTTTCCTCCGAATCTTACGGCCGGTTTTGCTGTGTTTTTTGTTAATATCCCCAGACGGCTGCCCTGGCCGCCCGCAAGGAGTAATGCCATAATTTCTTTGCTTTCCATAATATCGCCTCCCGCGTAGTCAATTATGACTTTTTTATAAACATGACCCCCATAAAAGCATCATACTTATAATATATAATGATACTACCATATTTTTAGTAAATAAAAAATAGTATTATTTCACCAAAAAGACATATAAATTTTTATCAATGCTTTTTATTTTCGTTATTATTCAAATCCAGTAGATTTTATTTGAACATTGTAGTATACTTTTTAGTATATAATGCATTTATTGGGCGCAGATACATTCTGTGCCGGTAAAACATAATAAATGACAGAGGAAGTAATAAATAATGAATATCGATCTTAAAAATAATTCCCAGCATATACATTTTGTTGGTATTGGCGGCATAAGTATGTCCGGACTTGCGGAAATACTTAATTTCGAGGGCTTCAGGGTCTCCGGCTCTGACATAAAGGAGTCCGACATAACAAAGACCCTCAGAGAACAGGGCATAAAGGTCATTATCGGCCAGAAGGCCGAAAATATAGCCGACGATACGGACATCGTCGTTTTCACCGCCGCCGTAAAGCACGACAATCCGGAGATCCTTTCCGCTGAGGCCAAGGAGATCCCTGTTATCGAAAGGGCGACTCTTCTTGGCGCCATCATGGACAGCTACAAAAACAGTGTGGCCGTTTCCGGCACCCACGGCAAAACGACCACGACCTCTATGGTATCTGAGATAATAATGGCCGCGAAGCTCGACCCTACTATTTCTGTCGGCGGCATACTGCCCTCCATCGGCGGAAACATACGCTTAGGCTCCTCGGAATACTTTGTAGCCGAGGCCTGTGAGTATTTTGACAGCTTTCTGCACTTTAAACCATATGTAGGCGTCATTCTCACTATAGACGCGGATCATCTGGACTACTTTAAAAATCTTGAGAACATAAGGAGATCATTCCACAAATTCGCTGAAAATATAGCCACCGGCGGCGCACTTGTAATAAATACCGCTATACCCAATTATAAGGAAATAACCGCCGGTCTCAGGCCAAGGATAATCACATACGGAAGCTCGGACACTGGCGCTGATATATATGCCGAGGCTATGTCTGTTTCACCAAGCGGCTCCTACAGCTTTGATATTTACCAAAACGGCTCCTACGAGTGCCATGTATCTCTTAAAATTCCCGGCAGACACAATGTTGACAATGCGCTTGCGGCTTTTGCCACCGCCAAGGTATTTGAGATCGACAATAGATCTATCGTTCAGGGGCTTGAAAACTACGGTGGAACTGACAGGCGTTTCCAGTATAAAGGAAAATTCAGCGGCATTACGGTAATCGACGATTATGCCCATCATCCCACAGAGGTAAAGGCTACGCTCGCCGCGGCGAGAGATATAGACAAAAATAAGCTCTGGTGCATTTTCCAGCCTCATACATACTCAAGAACATATAATCTGCTCAAGGAGTTCTCCGAGGCCTTTGACGACGCCGACAAGATAATCGTCGCTGACATATACGCCGCCCGTGAAAAGGATACCGGTCTTATAGACTCAAAGGCTCTTGTTGAAAAAATGAGGGAGCACGGGACTGATGCCGTATATGTGGGCGACTTTGCGGCAATAAAGGAATATGTTAAACAAAATTGTACATCTGGCGACCTGTTGATAACTATGGGGGCCGGAGATGTTTATTTAATCGGCGAAGACCTTGTTAAGGAGTAAATTATCCACAATATCCACAAAGTTATGAACAATTATTACTCACAATTTTGATTTGTCAACAGTTTTTTGAAGAAAAATTATTTTCGTCATAAAGTATGAAAATACCGCCTTTGAGAAGACTCAAAAGCGGTATTTTTATTTAATTCGCCAAAAATTTTTTTCTAAATTCTACGTCTTGAATATATTTTCGCGGTTATTTTTGTTTTACCCACAATTAACCCCTTTAAAAGGCATTTTGCCTGTCCACATGGTTTTCAACACCCACTTTTATGCAATTTACAGCGTTTTATGCAGTCATACGCTCCCCAAAGCATAAATGTGCATATGCAGCATACGGCCATTCTGAATACCAGAAGTCCTCCGTTTCCGGCCTGTAGATGCCCTGCGGCAAACCAATCGGCATAATAGAGAAAAAGGCAGTGGGACAGGTATATATAATAGCTCTGCCTGTTGATAACGCCGAAAAATCTGTTATCCACAAATCCGGCACTTTTCCACACAGCTACGGTAAATACAAAAAATATCGCGGCCGAGCAATAGAATATGTGGATATTTTCCAAGCAAGGTATATATCTTATTCCGGCCGAGTTGATCCATGTCAGAAGTCCGTCGGATATAGCGGCAGCCAAAAATATGACCGTCAAAGCCTTAGAATATTTTTTTATAAAGGCAAAAAACTTATCGAAATATTTCCCGGCATAACAGCCGCAGATCCAGTAAAAAATATATTTCAAGAAAATTCTGTCATTATATACGAAGTTTACACACAGATACTGCCCAAAAATTATCATTACCGCCAAAGATACCGGGATCAAAGCTTTCCCGCTTATTTTATCCACAAGCCATATCCATACCGGCATAAGAAGATAAAACTGCACGATGACGACAACAAAGTAAAAATGGCTTATCATATTTCCCAAAAGCATATATTTCATCAGCTCCGCCGGATCGAAAATAAAATAGCCGAGTGGTATAAGAGCCAAATAATATATGATATTCCAAAGAATATACGGCAGTATTATCGTCTTAATTCTAGAACCCAAAAACTTTCCATAATCCAGTCTGCCGTCCGAGTACCTCATAAAATATTTCATAGCGCTCAAAAAAATAAAGCCCTGGACCACAAAGGACGCCAGCCTCGACGGTATAAATACCACCGCGAACTGCGCGCTTGTCCTGTCCAAAGCCGATACTGCCCTTGAAAGTATATGAATAAGCATAACAAGAACGCACAATACAACATTAACAAAATCTATTTCCCTGCGTTTCTCCATGCTATCCCCTCATTTATGATACGGTTCATTTTTCATTATTTTGATCGCCCTGTAAAACTGCTCCAAAAGTATTACTCTCATCATCTGGTGAGGAAATGTCATTTTTGAAAAGCTTAGCTTATAGTCCGCCCTTTCCAGCACCTCGTCGGAAAGTCCCAGCGAGCCGCCTATGACAAACACGATATGTCCCGCTCCCCTTACCATGCGTTCGTTCAAAAAGTCCGAAAGCTCCTCGGAGCTTAACATTTTTCCGTCTATGGCAAGGGCGATAACATACGCCCCGTCCTTAATGCTTTTGAGTATTCTCTCGCCCTCGTTTTTCTTAACGATGTCCTCCTCGGCACGGCTCAACGTTTCGGGTGCCTTCTCGTCCGCTACTTCTATTATGTCCAGCTTTACATATTTTCCAAGACGCTTTGAATATTCCTCAACGGCGGCCTGCCAATATTTTTCCTTCAGCCTGCCCACGCCGATAACGGTCACTTTCATAAAATCGCTCCTTAAAGCTCCACAGTCATGCTGTTGGTAAATCTTGAGGCCATATCAAGCTGAACGTGCTTTCCCGTCTTTATGCCGCAGCCGTCAAGAATATTATTTACGGTCTCGTAGGCCAGATGCGGCTCGTTGTTTTCCTTACTCAGATGGCCTAAAAATATGTACTTGAGCCTTCCGCTCATTATCTCTCCCAGAGTTTCGCCCGAGGCGACGTTTGAGAGGTGTCCCCTCTCGCCCAGTATTCGCTTTTTGAGCGGCCAGGGATAGCTGCCGTTTTTAAGCATTTCAATATCGTGGTTGGCCTCGAAAAGAAGCACGTCCGAGTCATATATATTTTCCCTGACGGTATCCGTCGCGTGGCCTATGTCGGTAGCCACTGTCAGCTTTCTGCTCTCGGTAAACACGCTGTAGGCCACCGGCTCTATGGTATCGTGCGGTATGTCGAAGGGCTTTACGCATACATCGCCTACAACTGTCATCTGCCCCGCCGTGACATATCTGACATTTTCCGGAGCGAAATCACCCACGGTATTCCCTATGCCCTGCCATGTGCCCGGCGTGGCGTATACCGGAATATTATACTTTCTGGACAGCACCCCTGCCCCTTTTATATGGTCGATATGCTCGTGTGTCAAAAACAGAGCGCTTATCTGTTCCGGCTCAACGCCAAGCTGTCTTATATGCTCCACAAGCTGCTTGCAGCTCACTCCCGCGTCAATCAAAATGTGGGTGTCTCCGTTACCGATATAGGAACTGTTCCCACTGCTTCCGCTGACGAGAGGACAAAACCTTACCTTCATCACA
>CAZBNY010000078.1:0-8410 GCA_964493235.1 uncultured Lachnospiraceae bacterium | reverse complement strand
GGCGCTCAGTGAGGACGTTCAGACCTCCTTCAATATGATAAGCGTTGACGGCGATACATCAACAAACGATATGGTAACGGTGCTTGCCAACGGTCTTGCCGGAAACAAGGAAATAACCGGGGAGGGCGAGGACTTTGAGATTTTCAAAAAGGCACTCAATACGGTAACGGTTTACCTTTGCAGAAAGATAGCCGGCGACGGCGAGGGCGCCTCAAAGCTCCTCGAGTGCAAGGTGACGGGAGCGAAAACGGATAAGGCCGCCAAGGGTTCGGCCAAGTCGGTAATCTGCTCGTCGCTGTTAAAGGCGGCTATGTTCGGCTCGGACGCCAACTGGGGACGTGTGCTCTGCGCTCTCGGATATTCGGGCGAGGATTTGGATGTAAATAAGATAGACGTAAGATTTAAGTCGGCCAAGGGCGAGATACTTGTCTGCGAAAACGGCTCCGGCGTTGATTTTTCCGAGGAAAAGGCCAAGGAGATACTGCTTGAGAAGGAAATAGAAATACTTATCGATCTTAACGACGGAGATTATTCGGCGACGGCATGGGGCTGTGACCTGACATATGATTATGTTAAAATCAACGGCGATTACCGTTCATAAGCTTGGGAGGACATAAATAATGACACTTACAAATTCACAGCGCGCTGAGACGATAGTTCACGCGCTTCCGTATATTCAGAAATATTATAATAAGGTAGTAGTGATAAAATACGGCGGAAACGCCATGATAAACGAGGACCTTAAACAGGCGGTCATGAAAGACATCGTTCTGCTTTCGCTCATTGGCGTAAAGGTCGTGCTTGTGCATGGCGGGGGCCCGGAGATAAACGATATGCTCAAAAAGATAGGCAAAAAGAGCGAATTCATAAACGGTCTCAGGGTGACGGACGCCGAGACGATAGACACGGTACTCATGGTGCTTGCCGGAAAGGTAAATAAGAGCCTTGTCAACCTCATAGAGTGTACGGGCGGAAAGGCCGTAGGTCTCTGCGGATTGGACGGACATTTGATCGAGGCCGAAACGCTGGACGAAAAGCTTGGCTATGTCGGAAACATAACAAAGGTAAACATCGAGCCTATAACGGATCTGCTCGATAAGGGTTATATTCCGGTCGTTTCGACGCTTGGCTGTGATAACGAGGGCCATGTGTATAACATAAACGCCGATACGGCCGCGGCGCAGATAGCCGGAGCGATGAAGGCGGAGAGCCTTATCTCCATGACGGACATATGCGGGATACTTATGGATAAGGACGACCCCTCAACGCTTGTCACAAACATAGACCCGCATAGGGCCAATGAGCTTATGGAGCAGGGGATAATCCAGGGCGGAATGATACCGAAGGTCAACTGCTGTCTTGACGCGATCCGGCTTGGCGTGAACAGGGTGTTCATACTCGACGGGACAAAGCCGCACGCAATACTGATGGAAATGCTTACTGATGAGGGTGTCGGAACTATGTTTGTTAAGGGGGAAGAAAAATGAACGTAATTGATACAGATAACAAATATGTTGCCCATTCATACGGACGTTTTCCCGTATGTATAACAAGCGGAAAGGGTTCTCTGCTTTACGATGAAAACGGTAAGGAATATATAGATTTCGGAACGGGAATAGCGGTAAATTCCTTCGGAGTGTCGGACGATGTGTGGAAGGAAGCCGTAATAGAGCAGATAAATAAGGTACAGCATACGTCTAACCTTTATTATACTGAGCCTTGCGCTAAACTGGCCGAGATGCTCTGTGAGAGAACTGGCATGAGCAAGGTGTTTTTCTCCAACTCCGGAGCGGAGGCAAACGAGTGCGCCATAAAGGCCGCAAGACGCTATGCCTTCCTGAAATACGGCGACGGACACTCCACCATAATAACGCTGAAAAACAGCTTCCACGGCAGAACGATAACAACACTTTCAGCGACGGGACAGGAGCATTACCACGAGGAATTCACGCCGTTTACAGAGGGCTTTGTATATGCCGAGCCAAACGATATAGAGGATATTAAAAAGCTGTCCTCGGAAAACGAATGTATAGCCGTAATGATAGAAATAATTCAGGGCGAAGGCGGTGTATGTCCGCTGGAAAAGGAATATGTTCAGTCTGTCCGCAGGTTCACTGAGGAAAACGACATGCTCCTCATCGTTGACGAGGTGCAGACCGGAAACGGCAGGAGCGGAAAGCTCTATGCCTACATGAATTATGACGTTATGCCTGACATAGTCTCCACAGCCAAGGGACTTGCGGGAGGGCTTCCGCTGGGAGCGACGATGCTCGGCGAAAAGGTCAAGGACGTGTATACGCCCGGTACCCACGGCTCCACCTTCGGCGGCAATCCGGTATGCTCGGCGGCGGCCATCAGCGTACTGAAAAGGATAGACGACGGGCTTCTGGCCGATGTCCGCAAAAAATCCGAATATATTTTCAGCGCTCTTTCGGCGGCTAAGGGAGTGGAGCAGGTGACGGGCATGGGCCTTATGATAGGCGTCAAATGCGAAAAGCCGGCCGGAGAGGTAGTAAAAGCCTGTATGGATAAGGGACTTCTTGTTCTTACGGCCAAGGATAAGGTAAGGCTTCTTCCGGCTCTGAATATAGATTTTGAGACGCTTAAAAAGGGCGTAGAGATACTTAAAGAGGCTATAGCGGAATAAAAATCAAGGCTCGTGGGATTACTCCACGGGCCTTTTTGCTATAGATCCTGAATATTCATTTTATCTGTTTGTTTTTTCTTCCTGAATTTTGACCTGCATACAAAATATACAGCCAAATATACCGCCGTAGGAATATTCGTAGCTATGAACGAAACGATCATACCGAAGATCAGCGATTAATACTCCGTTCCCGGTAAAACGACGAAATTGAAAATTCCTATGACCGAGTATATTAAAAATATCGCCGGTATAATAAGATCGGACCATCTGGGAGCTGTCCTTGATAAGAATATTTGCGGTATCACAGTAATCGCCAGAAAAATAAGAGCCTTCATTTTCTGTCCTACTTCATTATCTTTTTGTATTCGCCTATGAGCAGCCTTGCCGTGTCGAAATCCATCGGCTAAGGCGCAAGAGGAATTTAATGAGGCGCCTGAGAGACTGCGCAGGCCGGAGACAAATAAAAAGAGACCTGCCTTTGAAACAGTTAACAAATTCTCTGATCTGGTCAGCCTGCGGTATGAAAGGGACCTGCTTTTTGAGCAGGTCCCCTCCTTTTATTCATTAAAATACCTAAAATACCTGTATTTATTTTACTATTTTCGATACTGCCTTGAAGTGCGGCGACTTTGAGCCGACCGTAAGCTCAAAAAGTATAGCCTCGGCGCTTGTTATGAGCGCGCCCTCGCCTATGGCTCTTTTGACCGCCGATTTCTTGTCGCTCACCTTTCTGGAGGCTATGCAGTCCTCGACAAGAATAACAGTGTGTCCGCTCTCTATGAGGTCGATGACGCTCTGGAGAACGCATACATGAGCCTCAACTCCGCAGACGATTATGTTCTTTTTCCCAAGAGCGTCAACGGCGGCCTTTATCTCCTCAGTCTGAAGTCCGCTGAAGGTCGTTTTCTCAAATGGCCTATAGCTGTCGCCCATACATTCAATGATCTCGTCAACGGTAGGGCCGAGTCCCTTAGAATACTGCTCGGTAACTATCATAGGTATTTCAAGCTCCTTGAGACCGCTGAGAAGTATTTTTGAGCTGTTCATCAGACTGTCAAGCTCACTCATGGCCGGAAGCAGCTTTGTCTGATAGTCCACAACCAGCACTGCCGTGTCATTCGCGTTAATTCTCATATATGTCATCTCCCTTATGGTAATTGGTAGTACAATTATATCATGCCTTAAAACTCATTACAATAAAAAAGAGCAGATTTCTCTGCCCTTAAAGTTTTAATATTTGTAGTTTGCCTGAGCCGCTTTCTTCCTGAGCGTCGAAAGTCTGTTGAGCGCCTCATAAAGCGTATCGTCGTTCTTAGCGAAATGGAAACGGATATAGTTATTTATGTTCTCGTGGAAGAAGCTTGTGCCGGGCACAGCGCCTACGCCGACCTCTCTGGCAAGCCATTCGCAGAATTTTATGTCGTCCTTTACGTCAAACTCGGCGGTGTTCACAAGCACATAGTAGGCTCCCTGAGGATCATTGTAATCCAGACCAATGTCCTTAAGACCGTTTACGAATATATCCTTTTTGCTCTGATAGATTCCAAGGAAATCCCTGTAATAGTCGTCGCCAAGCTCAAGGGCGGTAACAACTGTTTCCATGAGAGGGTGGGCGGCTCCTACGGTAAGGAAGTCATGCACCTTTTTGGCAACATCAACGATTTCCTTCGGGGCGAAAATATAGCCTAAACGCCAGCCTGTTATGGAGTATGTCTTGGAAAGCGAGTTGCAGGTGATGGTGCGCTCAAACATTCCGGGAAGGTTAGCGAAATATATATGCTTGTTAGGAGCGTACACGATATGCTCATAAACCTCGTCCGTAATGACAAAGGCATCGTATTTTTCGGCAAAGTCGGCTATTATTTTAAGCTCGTCAAGGGTGAACACCTTACCGCTGGGATTGGAAGGGTTGCAGACGATGATAGCCTTCGGGTGCTGCTTGAACGCTGCCTCAAGAACATCTACGTCGAAGGTGAAGCTCGGAGGGTTCAGCGGTATGTATATGGGTTCAGCGCCTGTCAGGATAGCGTCGGCGCCGTAGTTTTCATAGAAGGGTGAGAACACGATGACCTTGTCGCCGATATTGCAGACCGTCATCATAGCGCACATCATGGCCTCGGTGCTTCCGCAGGTAACAACTACGTTTTCATCGGGGTCGAGCTTCATTCCCGAGAAATGCTCGTGCTTTTTCACAAGGGCCTCTCTGATACGCTGTGTTCCCCAGGTGACAGCGTACTGGTGGTGATCCTCATAGGCCACCTCGGCAAGTCTGTCTAATATAACCTTCGGCGGATTGAAGTCCGGAAATCCCTGAGAAAGATTGATGGCGTTATTATCAAGAGAAATGCGTGTCATTTTTCTTATCATTGATTCTGTAAATGTATCTGTTCTGCTGCTGATGCTAGGCATTTATATCGTCCTCCTCTAATTGATTTTTTTAAATTCAAAACAACATGGTTGATATAATAGCATACTTTTGGAAATAAGTAAAGTGGATTATCGAAAAAACAGATAACTGGCTATCGATTTTGTCTATAATGGAAAAACTTATAAAAATTTAAAAATCAATTTGTAATTTTAGCACAAAAAATATCGTGCGGTTAGAAAAAAATTGTTACTTAAGCTCGGATATGTTATACTTATTTTATTACTTGGCGGGCAGAATAATCATTCTGCGGAAATCACCTTATATCAATACATAAACAGGAGGGTCACATAATGGCATTAGAATTTGACAAACAGTTATCAAGGCTTCAGAAACCCAGCAAGGACGAGATGACACAGGAGGAATTTGATGTTTTCGAGAAAAATGTTGATACGATGATGGAGAACTGGGGATTTATAAATAATCTCTTTAAGGTGCTTCCTCTCAATGCGGCTGAAATAATCTTTTCAAGGTACTTCCGCTTAACGCTAAACAGTACATCGGGTTCCTCAACTTCAAGGCTTCTCTTTTCACACCGGAGACCTGCTATCTCTCCAACGCTGATAAGGAAATGATAGGCGTGGTAGTTTCATCTATAAACTGCTGTTCATATTGTCTTACGACACATGGGGACGCGCTCAGAGGCTATACGGGCGATCCTGAATGGTGCGACAAGGTTTCATATAACTACCGTTCGGCAGAGATGACTCCCAAGCAGAGGGCGCTTTGCGACTATGCTTCGTTTGTAACCAAATACCCTCAGGAAATAGACGCTGACCAGATCGAGAAGCTCCGTGCCGTTGGCTTCAACGACCATGAGATACTTGAGGCGGCTTTTGTGGCCGGCTTCTTCAATTACACAAACAGGTGGGTGTCTACTATAGAGCCGCTTGCCAACGAAGGCCATTTCTTCCATAACAGAGAAAAATAATTGGAAAAATATATTTGATAAAGACAGGATGCGGAATTGATTTCCGCATCTATTCTTTATTTTCCGGCTTTTATGCTAATAAATTACATGGTTTTCAATTTGTAAGAATTTTTTAATATTTTAGTTGAGTCGTTATTATTGATTATTATTTGAATTTTGATTAAAATATAATCAGGGTGCTGATGGGATTATGCCCTGTAATAATATATCTTAGGCTTATCCTAAAAAGGAGGAATAAAGTGTGAAAAAATCTTTTATTGCTATATTTTCCGCAGTGGCAATGTCGGTTTCCTGTTTAGGAAACTTCACTGCCTATGCGTCTGTTTACGCTGACATTAATAACGTGCCTTGGGCAGAGGCTGCAACCTATATCGACAGAGCCTATGAGCTGGGACTCATGGAGGGCTATGTTGAGAACGGCGTTCGCTACTGCAAGGCAAAGAACAACATTACATACTGTGAGGCAACACAGCTTATGTACGCCCTGATGAGCTCATATTCGGGAACGTCCGTAAGTTCAACGGTGGTAAGCAAGTGGACTAACGTAATGGCGTCCAAAAATATACCCTCATGGGCATATAACGCCGTAGCCTACGCGCTGGAGAACTCTATACTCTCTCAGAATGATATAAGTATTTTTATGGCGTCAAGTACAACGCAGAACAACGCCAGACGTGAGGATGTGGCGGTCATCTTCGGCAAGGCTCTCTCAAAGATTTACAGTCTTACCTCTAACCCTACGCTTTCATATGGCGATAGCAGCAATGTCGCCACAACATCTATCCCTTATGTTGAGCTGCTCAACAGACTTAACATTATGGTAGGCGACTCTGACAATAACTTTAACCCTAAGGTAAATATCAACCGCGCTGAAATGTCGGTAATTGTTACAAAGACATACGATGTCCTTAAGGGCAACACAAGCACGACTACACCCACAACGGGTACAATAACTCAGTATTCGGGTCAGATAACAGAAAAAACAAGCTCGGGTTCGGGTTATTCGATTTCCGTTACGAGTAACGGAACAACGAATAAGTTTACAACAACGTCCTCGACAACGGTTACTGACGGAACTAACTCTTCAACGGTTGCCAACCTCAGCACAGGCGACTCGATCGTAGCGATATGCAACGGCGGCGTTGCGACGACGATCATTATAATGTCGAAGGGCGAGGCAACGGCGGCGTCAACCGTAAAGGGCAGTATCAATAATATTACAACGTCAAGCATTTCCGTTAAGACAAGCAGCACGACAAAGAGCTATACTATTTCCGACAGCAGTATTACTGTGACGATAGACGGTTCAACAAGTTCTCTCTCAAGCCTTGTGAGCAAGTTCAGCGGAGGATATAACTACACTGTTACGGTATCTCTTGATTCCAACAGCAATGTAATCAAAATTGTGGCTGTAACGGGATCCAGCGACAGCGACTATGATGATGACGCTATTATAAAACTTACATCATCAAAGGTAACGCTTAATGACGGTACTGTGCTTTACTTCCAGGATGATCCTGATGACGCTACAATCAAGTTAGATGGTTCATCAGTGGATTATGATGAGCTTAAAGATGCGTTTGACGACCTTGATGATGATGAACAGATGATAGTTACAGACTATACACTTAACAGCTCCGATGAGCTTAAGACACTTAAGGTTGAGATTGACGATTTGGAAACGAGTTCAAGCAGCAGCTCAGACAAAGAGGGAATTGTTAAATCAATCACTACTTCAAAGTTAACGCTTACCAGTGGAACATATTATAGCTTTGCCGATGAAGATGATATTACTTCACTTAAAATTGACAGCAAATCATATGATGGTGAAGATTTGAGTGATTTTGTAACTAAAGTTAAATCGGCTATGAAGAGTGATTCGGTATATGTAGAGCTTACTGTTAAGAGCAGCAAGATAACAAAGGTTGTCGCGACCACCTGTGACTCGGAAGAAGGAGACATTACGGCGATTACGTCGTCTAAGATAACTCTTGATGGTGATAAATATGACTACTCATCTTCTTCTATTTCGGTCAGTGTAAAAGACGGAAGTACGACTATAACAACTATCTCAAAACTCAAGACAGCTGTTTCTGATGATGGTAAAACTATAGACGCTACAATTGTTCTTGACGATGACGATAATGTGATCTCTGTAACGGGTTATGTTTCTAAGATAGCTAAAACCGGCATAAAAGATTTTACATATAAGTCAAGCAACGACGTAAATGAAAACTATATTAAGCTTGATAACAGTGCGTCATCGACAAAATATTATTTCAGTGATGATGAATTTGATGAAGGTGATGTAGAAGATCTTTATGAAGCTTATAATGACGGAGATGATCAGGCTAAGCTTGAACTCGACGAGGACGGATATATAGTTTATATTACATTAAGTTAAATA
>CAZBNY010000077.1:0-8474 GCA_964493235.1 uncultured Lachnospiraceae bacterium | reverse complement strand
AATCAGGGAAAACGGCGGACTTTCGGAAAAAATGCAGACCTACAGAGAGCTGGCGCTCGCAATGGCGAGACAGTATGACAGAGAGGTCTACGAAAGGTTGATTTTAGAAAACAAAGCTGCGGGCGCGAAGCCGCCGTCCGGCGGAGAAAGCTCATCTTCCGCGGGAGAATCGGCCATAACGGCAAGGGCAAGGAAAAGAGCGTCTCAGGCAGCAATACCAAGATAAGGAGGAGAAAAATGTCATATTTAAAGGAAAAAATGGAAGTAAAAAACGAATCGGCAAGAAGAAGGCTGATGGAAATAATCGAGGAGGCAGAGGAGACTGCCGGAGTATATTCGGGGTTTGACCTGGACAGGGAATTTGAGAACCCGATGTTCAGAAGGCTCGTGGCCTCGGGAGTTCCGGTTATCTCGGCCTATGAGCTGATACACAGAGATGAGGTGAACAGTCTGCTTATCGAGAAGGCGGTAAGACAGGCGGAGAGAAGAATTTCCGGAGCTATCCAGTCGGGCGCGAAAAGACCGAGCGAAAACGGATCGAATCCACAGGCTGCCACAGTGTCGGAATTTGACCCGAGAAAGCTCTCAAAGGAAGAAAGAAAAAATATCAGGGAAAGAGTAAAACGTGGGGAAAGCATACGTTTTTAATGGGAAAGGAAGGATAATATGTTAAAACTCAATTTACAGCACTTTGCGGAGGCGGGAACACTTGTGAACGCCACAGGAAATTATATAAACGCCTATGACGGAACGGCGGCGGACTTCTCGGGCGCGAATACACTTACGCCGACAATGAAAACCTACTATGACACCGAGCTTCTTGAAAACGCCAGAGCGGAGCTTGTGCATACCCAGTTCGGCAAAAAGCAGCCGCTTCCGGCACACAGGGGCAAAACGGTGGAATGGAGAAAGTGGAATACGTTAGAGGACGCGACAGCGCTTACCGAAGGCGTTATTCCCACAGGACAGAAGCTTGGCCAGTCATCTGTCAATGTGCCTGTGGAGCAGTACGGAACATATGTGACGGTCTCGGACCAGCTTGAGCTTCACGCGGTCGATGATGTCATACTCGGCGCCGCGGAGGAGCTTGGAGCGTCGGCAGGCAGCACGATGGACAAGATTGCCAGAAATGTACTTATCTCCGGCACAAATGTGATTTATGCCGACAAGATAGGCGCCGACGGTACGGTAACGGAGGTCACGTCAAGGAACGGCCTTGACAAGAGCGCAAAGCTTACGCCGGCGGTAATAAACAAGGCCGTAACATATCTCAAAAAGATGAAGGCGCCTAAGATCGACGGAAAATATATGGCCATAATCCATCCCTCGGTGGCCTATGACCTTCGCCAGAGCGACGAGTGGATAGAGGCCCACAAATATGCCGCGCCGGAGGAAATATATAACGGAGAGATCGGAGAGCTGCACGGAGTCAGATTTATCGAGACTACCGAGGCGAAGATAGTCAGCGGAGAAGGCGGAGCGGTGTATCTTTCGCTTTTCTTCGGCAAGGACGCCTACGGCGAGATCGACCCGGACGGCGGCGGAATGGAAATGATCATCAAGGACAAGGCGGAGGCCGGCGGACCGCTCAACCAGTTCTCAACACTGGGATATAAATTCTCGACAGCATTCAAGATCCTTTATGAGGACAGAATGGTGAGAGTGGAAAGCTGCTCGGAATATTCGGATACCGATACTGAAAACTGATCCAAGGGCGCGATAGATTGACGCCGCATTGGTATAACGCGGGAGAGGAACGGGACACAAGCCGGGACTTTTCCGCGATATACCCCTGATGCGGCCGGAAACAAATTTACGGCGGAATTACCGGAAAATCAAAATATAAACAGCAGAAAAGGAGGATTTATTTATGTCAGAAAAAAATAATGTTTGGAATGAAATGGTCGAGGTGAGGCTTCCTAAGGCGCCTAAGACCGAACAGAACTTTCAGTTTGTGGGAGTAAACGGAAGGACATTTCAGGTGCCGAAGGGCGTGACGGTGGAGGTGCCTGATCCTGTGGCAGAGGTGCTTCAAAACGCCGAAAGGGCCAAAGCCGAGGCCGAGGAATACGAAAGCGGTCTTGCGTCCGACTGCTGAGCGGGGTGATGAAAATGCTTATAGCCGAGGCTATTGAGACCGCTGACAGGCTTAAACCAAACGCCTACAGCAGAGAGGAAAAGGTGAAATGGCTGTCAGATATTGATATGCAGATATACAGGGAGATAATACTGACACACGAGGGCGAGATGGAGGACTTCATCGGGTATGACGGAGAAACCGATATAGAAAGCACAAGGCTCATTGCTCCGCCTCCCTATGATGAGCTGTACATACACGGACTGAAAAGACAGATAGACCTGAACAATGAGGAATACGCAAAGTACAACAACGACTGTCTGCTTTTCAACAGCGCGTATACAAATTTTTATGACTGGTACAACAGGGAGCATGAGAGCAGAAGCGTTGAGTGCTTCAAATATTAGGAGGTGAGCTATGCTTTATCCGACATTGAATGAAACATCGGTCTACAACAGAGTGACCGACAAATTTTTGGGAATAAACAAAAACGTAATTACATCAGACGGCGAGTTTAACTTTACCGAGAATGTGACAACAGACAGCTATCCGGCGCTTTCCTCAAGGGAAAAGCGGGGAACGGTCACAGCCCTGAACTCCCCGTCGGGACTTGCCATGAAGGACAGCCTTGTATACGCGGACGGGGCGGACCTTTACTATAACGGTGAGAGGGTAGCGGGGATCACGCTTTCGACTGTGCCGGAGAAATGCCCAAAGACATTTGTCAGCATGGGAGCCTACATTTGCATATTTCCTGACAGGCTTTATCTGAATACGGCGGATATGACAGATTTTGGCTCAATGGAAATGAGCTGGGAGGCGCAGACAGGGCAGAGCGCAGCATATACGCTGTGCAAGGGTGACGGTACGGCGTATAAAACACCGTACATATCCGATGAGGAGCCTGAAAATCCCGAAAACGGCGACCTGTGGATAGATACGTCGGGCGAGGTCCACGCGCTGAAACAATACTCAAAGACAATGTCCATGTGGGCGGAGACGGCGGCGACATATATAAAAATAGAGGCCCCCGGCATAGGACAGAATGTTTCAAAGGGCGACGGGGTAAGGCTCTCGGGCTGTGTGTACAGCGGAAGCGACGAGGCGATGAAAAAACAGATAGACGCACTTAACGGAACTGTCATCGTCAGGGAGAGAGGAGACAACTTCATCGTTGTTACGGGAATTATAGACCAAGCTTATACGCAAAGCACAGATTCGGCGGGAGCGGTCAGCGTAAAAAGAAAGGTGCCTGAAATGGACTTTGTTACCGAGTGCCAAAACAGGCTTTGGGGCTGCTACTACGGGATAGAGGACGGCAGGACGGTAAACGAGATATTCTGCTGCAAGCTGGGCGACTTCAAAAACTGGGAGGTATATCAGGGAATATCCACAGATTCATTCAGGGCATCCTGCGGAAGCGACGGCGTCTGGACAGGGGCGGTAACATATTTAGGCTACCCGCTGTTTTTCAAGGAAAACTATGTACACAAGGTCTATGTCTCGCCAAGCGGGGCGCATCAGATAGCTGTCAGCGCCATAGACGGAGTGCAGAAGGGCTCGGAGCGCTCCTTCGCCATTGTGAACGACTATCTTTTATATAAATCGCCGTCGGGAATAAATTTATTTGACGGGACCCAGGCCGTGAGGATTTCCGACAAGCTGGGACAGGAAATTTATTATGAGGCGGCAGGCGGAGCGCTTGGCGGAAAATACTATGTTTCCATGAGGGGCAGAGAATGGAGCCTGTTCGTGTATGACGTGAAAAAGGGCCTTTGGGTCAGGGAGGACAACACCCATATAAAGCACTTTGCCGGAAACGGCGGCGAGCTGTATTACATCGATGATGACACAAAGGAGCTGAAAACAGTCAGAGGCAGCGAGGGAGAGAAAGAACAGGGCCTTGAATGGAGCGCCGAGAGCGGAAACATAGGCTATGAATACGCCGAGAAAAAATATTTATCAAGATTTAAGCTGAGAATGAGCGTTGAGGAAAACGGCTATGCCGAGGTATGGGTCCAGTATGACTCCAACGGCATCTGGGAAAAGCGCGGTGTGATAAGGGGCAGAGGACTGAACCGTACCTTCACTCTGCCGGTAATACCGAGACGGTGCGACCATTTGAAAATAAGGCTGACGGGAAAGGGAGAGTTCAAGCTATGCGCCTTCTTTGCCGTGCTTGAGAGGGGGAGCGATATATGAGCGTTATCAATTTAGGCTCGCCTCCCTCAATAACCGGAAGCGGACAGGAGCAGCTCAACAGGCTGAGAAGCTATGTGTTTCAAACAGTCGAGGCTCTCAATATCGGTCTGAGAGACATAAGCGCCGAGGGCATTCTTGAGGAAATAGGCAGGGCGGTTTCATCAGACAGCAGCTCCGAGGAAAACAAGGCTGTTGCCGCCGCCCATAACAACATAAGGTCGCTGATAATAAAGACAGCGGACTTCGCCGTAGGAAACAGCGAGGAATTCAGAAAGCTGCTGAAAAGCGAGTATTCCGCCTCATCTGACTTTGGGGAGCTGACGGAAAGGCTGGAAAATGAGATCAGCGCGAATTCGGAGGGCATAACCCAGCTATTCAGATATACCTCAGGAATACGAAGCGACTTCGGCGATTTCTCTACAGAAAGCGAACAGTACATAAAAACAGGACTTCTATACTATGACGAGAACGGAGCGCCCGTTTACGGCGTCGGAGTAGGCAATTTGTCTACCAAAATAGAGGCGGACGGAGAAACAGTATTGGACAGGAAGAACCTGCTTACGACGACAACGGCTGATGAGATCGCCTTCTGGAACGGAGGAAACAAGATAGCCTATATAAACGGGAACATGATGTATTTCCCGTCGGGGACCTTGAGGGCCTATGAAGCCGACATAAGCGGAAAAGTGACAGCTACTTCCGGAGAGATAGGCGGCTGTGTCATTGAGAACGGTGTGTTGAAAATAGACAGCGCTAATATAACGAGTATAGACGCAAGCAAAATAACGACGGGATTTATGTCGATAAGGAATATGAAATTCGACGGCGTTATGAGTATCTTAGGCAGAGATTCAACAAGCGAGGAATATACCCAGAAGGGAATATTCGGCTATGAGCTTGAGAGCTTTCAGAATGCCTATAAGGGACTGCTTTTGGAAAGCAGCGACAGCGCGAGGAGTCTGCTGCTCTATCCATCAAGAACATGGCTTTTGGACGAGAGCAACGGAAGGACTAAGCTGCTTTATTATCGTGCCAACGCCATAGATTTGGAATACAACGAGGATTACGAGTATGACGAGTCGGGGATAAGATGCGCCGTGGAGCTTGGCAGAGGGGAGCTGCTTTTGAGCTACCATGACAGAGATGTTTCCACCAGGTCATCATATATAAGTATTCAGGACGACGACATAGTGCTGAGGTTCAACGGAACGAGATATTTTATGAGCGACATTATCAGCGCCTGCGGTCTTTAAAGAAAGGGAGGGATCACTATGAATAAACCGGCATCGGTAGCCATAAAAGAGTTTTCGGATAAATTGGAGCGGTGCATAAACGAGAGCGGACTGCCGCCCATAGTCGTGGAAATGGTAATGAGAGGCTACTATATGCAGATAAAGGGAATGGCGGAAAAGCAGACAAAAAACGAGGAGGAGCTGTATAAGGAAAGCCTGAATAAACCGGAGGAAGAAGGAAAAGGAGGAGAAGAAATTGGCAAGTGACCTTATGAATGTGAGCGCGACAGGAAGGTATTACAAGGTTCAGCCAAACGGAAAGGCCCAAAGCGGCCTGAGTGAGGGCGACAGAGTTGTGACCGGCGGCGGGACATACCAGATATTGAAGGTAAATGCCGACGGAAGCTATCAGTCGGCGCTGTATGACGGAAGCGTTACGACAAAAAACTACAGCGGAACCTATGAGAACTCAAACAGCCCGTATTCGAAAGCGGGCTCGTTGAGCGAGGACACAAAATCCGGCCTTAAGAGCGCCTATGAAAGCGATTATACCTCAAAGGTATCGAAGGACAAATACGAGAGTGTAAATAACAGCAGGCCTGGCGAGTATGAAAGCGCATATAAAAGGGATATGGAAAGGCTGCTTAACAAACTGGAGGGCAGAGAGCCGTTTTCATATGACCTTAACTCGGACATTCTGTATCAGCAGTACAGAGACAGCTATATGAACACGGGCAGACAGGCGATGGAGGACACGATCGGGCAGGCATCGGCTCTGACAGGAGGATATGGCAATACATATGCGCAGAGCGCGGGATCGGCGGCCTACGAAAGCTATTTACAGAAACTGAATGAGAGAATACCCGAGCTTTATGAGAACGCGAGAAACGCCTATGAGGCCGAGGGCGACGAGCTTTACAGGCTGTATTCCCTTTATTTAGAGGCTGACAGGAGCGACTACGACAAATACAGAGACAGCGTAAGCGATTGGCAGACCGACAGAAGCATGGCCTACAATGAGTATCTGAACGAGACGGACAGGGCACAGCAGGATTACTACAAAAAGCTGTCATTCCTACAGGACGCCGCTAAGCTGGAAAGCAGCGACTACTGGAACAGCGTTGAGCAGGAGAACAATGAGTGGGAAAAGCAGTACAAGACAGCACAGTTCGAGTATGAGAAACAGATGGACAAGAATGTATCGTCATCGGCAAAAAGCTCGTCCACATCGTCTAAGGGCAAGGCAGTCACCGCGTCTTTATATGACGGAGCGCTGAAGGCGTATGAGGACGGCGGGGAAAGCTCGCTGGCTATGTACGCCGAAAAGCTGACGGGCAGCGGATATTCAGCCTCGGGCATAAGCGATGTGTTAAGCTATGCCAGAAAGTACGGCAAAGCGTCAGCGGCCAAAGCGCAGACAGCCGGAGGAAAGAGCACAGGCTTTAACTCGGTTCTGGTCGATCTTTTTAACTACAGAGGATAGGAGGAATGCCCATGATAAGAGTTGATTCGGCCCTGCCCAGTCCGAGAGTAGTAAACGGAATATTGCAGTGGTATGAGGGTGATGAGTTCGAGGTCGATTTTAAGCTGGAGCTTGAGGATCCGGACGGAGAGAAAATACTGCTGGGCGACAACGACACAGTAAATGTAATTATAAAAAACGACCGAATGGAGGAAATAAAAACCTTCGAGTTTGCAAATGTACCGGATAACAGCATAAGTCTTGTGTTTGACGGCGGCGTTACATCACTTTTTAAGGCGGGAGCCTACTTTTATGACATTCGTCTGAGCGGTACATACAACACGACCGTCATTAAAAATAATGTTATAAGGGTGGAATGAGGTGACGGCGGTGGAAAAAAGTATTAAGTGCAGAGCTGATGCCGTTTTGGATCCAGCGGTAACGGCACTGGCCTATGGCTGTATAGGCAGAGGCGTAAGAGAAATAAGCATGAACGAAAACGGGGAGCTGATATTCACTATGTCCGACGGAAACGAGATAACCCTAGGGAAGATTCCGTTTCCATCCGCCTCGGCCGAAACCGCGGGAGCGATAAAGGTCGGCGAAAACCTGAAAATAAGTCCGGAGGGGATCCTGTCAGTGGATACGGCATCGCAGGTCGAGAAGGACAATACAAAACCAATAACAAGCGGAGCGGTGCATACGGAAATAGGGAACATAGAGATTTTACTTGAGAATATATAAGGAGTGTGTTAAATGAGCGTATCTGAGCAAATAACAAGATTACAGGGATTAAGAGACGATTTGAGGACAAAACTGATCGCCCTTGGTTTGGCGGAAAGCACGGCTGACCTTGGCGAATGCGTCGCGGCGGTGAGCGGAATGGCGGACAACGGAGCCGTAAACCAGAAGCTGACGGCTTTGGCAAGCAGCTATACGGTGCCGGCGGGATATCACAACGGCGGCGGAACAGTCAGTATCGATACCGAGGAAAAGGTCATAAGCGCCAACGGGGAATATAGTCCGACCCAGGGGAAGGTGATATCAAAGGTCATCGTAAATGTGGAAAACGCGCCAAACCTTCAGGAAAAATCGGTGACGCCTACAAAGGCCGCCCAGAGCGTAATGCCCGATGAGGGGTACGACGGACTTTCGTCCGTAACGGTTGGGGCGATACCGGACAGCTATGCCGCCGTAGCAAACGTAACGGCAACGGCCGACGATGTTCTTGCCAATAAAATATTTGTAGACAGCATGGGAAACGAAACCGCCGGAACCATGGTAAATAACGGAGCCGTGCTGGCCGCCGTAGACGGACTTACAACGACAAGCTTCACTATTCCAAAGGGCTATCACAGCGGAACGGGAAGCGTCAGCCTGACAGGCGATATTGAGTCGGCGTTAGCGGCTATTTAAGGTGGTGTGGACATGAGTATAAGTACTGAAATAGAAAGGCTGAAAAGCGCGAAGGCCGACCTGAAAAGCGCGATAAACGCCAAGG